>CABSMB010000033.1 GCA_902478705.1 uncultured Collinsella sp.
AGCCCATGTTGTAGCCGCCATAGGTGCCAAGGGAATCATCGAGCGACACTTGCCCTGTCTCGACCAGAGACTCGCTGACGTAGAGTACATAGGGTGCCTTATAACTGCTCGCACCGTACACCTCGGCGTCCGCGTTATACGTCACGCCCTTGCCGCTCGATAGGTCGTAGAACACTACGCCCACATCGCCCAGCTCCTGCGCCTGACTCAGGGCATCTTGGAGCGCGGCGAAGCTCTCATCCTCCAGGGCGGGGATCTGGTCATCAACCAGTGAGAAGGTCTGCACGGTATCGCCTGAGGGAATATCGTTAAAGTCCGCCTTCGAAAGCCTCGTCTTGAGGCTCGCTGTCGACAGGGTTTGACTTGCGGTGGCTTTAGATTCAGAGACCTTTTTGTTTTGCGTCTGTACCGTTGACGCATCTGAGTGTGCCATTCGCTCCGACGCGTAGGTTTTGGCGGTAATTCCGAGGATAATAACCGCCAACGTTAGCATCCCAATGGCGGCAATCTTCGTCACGCGGATGCGAGCGTCAGCGAGGCCACGCGAAGGCGTGCCCTTCGTCCCATATCTGCTGCCATGCTGCGGCACATACTCGTCCCGCGATGCGTTGTTTCGCACGTGGTCTCCTGACTGCTACCGTTCATATATGAGCAGCATAATACCGAGCAGGCATTTCTTTCCAAAGATATTCAGCGGCGTTTAAGGTGTCTTTAAAGAAACCACAAGCGTATTTATCCAAATGGCACGATTCTGTTGCGCATCTCCGCCCAAAACGCAGTTGCGGTGGAATAGTTCCTGTTTGGGCGGCATAAGCCGAAAAACAAGAACTATTCCACCGCAACTTGACGGGGCTCTTTGGCAATCAACTTGGTGCCCAGTGGTACTCATTTAAGTCTGTCCCCAATGAGTGCCCTTGGGGAGCGAAAATGGCTCGCTAGCCGATGGCGTTTTTGAGTTCCGCGCGGCGCTTTTTCATGCCCGTCATGACGGCGTTGCGCAGCTCGGGCATGCGCGCGGTATCCATCTGGGGCACGCCCTCGAGCTTATAGGGAATGCCCAGTTGCTCGTACTTGACGACACCCATCGTGTGATACGGCAGCATCTCCAGGCCGACCACGTTATGCCACGGGGCAATCAAGCGACCGAGTGCCTCGCACTCCTCCACCGTATCGGTAATACCCGGCACTACCACGTGGCGAATAACAACCTTAATCTTGCGACGCGCAAGCTCATCACCAAACGCCAGAATGCGTGCGGGATCGCACCCGGTCAGCTTTTTATGCTCGATGGGATCGGCATGCTTAATGTCGAGCAGCACCATGTCGGTCTCGTTGAGTACGGCATCGAACTTCTCGGGATGCGCGGGATCGAACGCATAGCCGCAGCTATCCAAGCAGGTATGCACGCGACCATCGGGGTTATTGTGCATGGCGCGGAACAGGTCGGCTAAAAACGCGGGCTGCAGGAGCGGCTCGCCGCCGGACACCGTAATACCGCCGCTGCGGTAAAACTCATGGTTGCTCTGGAACTCGTCCATCAGGTGCTCGACGGTCACCATGGTGCCGCCGTTAACCGACCAGGTATCGGGGTTGTGGCAATACGCACAGCGCATGGGGCAGCCCTGAACAAACACCACAAAGCGGATGCCGGGTCCATCGACCGTTCCCATCGTCTCAATCGAATGCACGCGGCCCAGGGCAAACGCGGAGTCCTCAGGACGAGCGTCCACACCCTCGAGCGTCATCTCAGCCATTCCCGCTACCTTGCCTCTCATTGGTTTTAGCTACATAAATGCCAGAGTCATTCTAGCCTATATGCTTGATGGCGAAACGGTTTAGCGGTCAATTGGATTGTCCTATTTGGCCACACGCAAGAGCGGCGGGAAGGTTGTCGCAACCCGCCCGCCGCCGAGGCAATAGAAATCGATAGACGCCAGGCGTTACGCCTTAAGCGTGAGCACCGCACCGAAGGCGGTCGGGCCGCAATGGCTCGAGATGACGCCGCCGACCTGAGTCCAGGTAACGTCCCTAAAGCCCAGGTCGTGCGCATAGACTTCCATGTCGTCGCGCAGCTCCTCGGAAAGGCCTACCGAATACGCCAGGCCAATGTGCGAGTAATCAATCTCGCCCTTAGCAACCATGTGGTCAATAAAGGCACGGGCGCATTTGAGCATAGAGCCGCGGAATTTCTTGGTCGCCACGAACTTGCCGTCCGTCACCTCAATGCAGGGCTTAATCTTGAGCAGATGGGCGCCTAGGAACGCGACGTTGGACAAGCGACCGCCCGCCTTAAGGAAGGCAAGGTCCGTAGGAACAAAACCCAGCAGCACACGGTCCATGACGGAATTCGTAAAAGCAAAAATCTCGTCGACGGTGGCATCGGGGTGAGCCTCGATGTATTTGGCGGTCTCGACGACGACGAGCGACTGGCCCACCGAGACAAAGCGCGTGTCCATGGAGAACACGTAGTCGCGGCCCTTAGCTGCAATCTTGGAGGACTGATGCGAGCAGGTCGTGGCCTCGGAGTACGCAAGATGCAGAATGGTCGCATCGGGCTGCTCGGCATGGATACGGTCGTACACGTGAGCAAAATCCGCAGGCGCGCAGCCACTGGTCTTGGGCATAACGCCAAACTCGTTGCAGCGCGAATAAATCTCGAGCGGATCGATCGAGCCGTCCTCGACGGTCTCGTCACCAATCGTGACATGCATAGGCACGCGCACGATACCGTAGCGTTCGCAGAGCTCCGGCGTCACATCCGAACCAGACTCAACCACGATTACGTACTTGCCCATTATCATCACGACCCATCTCAACATTGGCTTTTCAACACATGGCACGCGCCGCCGCACTGTTGCACAACGGCGTCCAAGCGCCAAAGAGACGCCGCCCCTTGCACACAACAAAGGACAGCGTCTCCCTGGAAAACTCCGTGCTTAACTGAGATTTTACACGGTTTATTACTAAGTGTTACTTACTCCGCAAACGGTCGCTATACGCGATAAACGGTAGTTGGCCGCGGCAACTGCGATTCATTTCGCCCAGCAAGTCCAATCGTGCCCCATGCACGGTTAATGCACGTGGCGGTAGAAATTCATCGATGCCGCACCCTCGGCATGCAACCCCATCGCCGAAACCGCCGGCGAATAGGTACGGCTCGTAAGTGCTGCCTCGCCGCTGTTGGCAAAAATCTCGACCATCGTAGTGTCCGAAAGCACGCGCAGGTCGCGAAGCTCGCTGAGCTCAATCGACCTCCGGTCTCGCCCATAGCCTTCATTACCCATATCGAGGGTAAGCATCCCCTCCGCATAACGCACAAAGACACCCTTGCGGATTTCGAGCTCGACCATCTTGGCGCCCTCACAGGAAACCACAAGATCAAACAGGCGGCCCGGCTCCTCGACGGTCTCTCCGCCTACAGCACGAACGCAGCCGCCGCGCATCCTCTCAATCTCGTGCGCCGGCTGCTGGCAGAGCTTACCATCGCGCATGCTCAGCTCTCGCGGCACCGTCAACGCGCACTGCCACCCGCGCGCCACCGTCGGGTTTTCCGCCGTCGCATCGGGGCAACCCGACCATCCGATCATCAATCGCCGGCCTGCAGCATCCTCAAAGGACTGCGGAGCATAGAAATCAAAACCGGCATCGACCATCGGGGGCATGCCCTGCCCGACGATTTTAAAGCTCGGCGCCTCCCAATCGGCCTCGATGGGGAACCACACGCACTGATGCGGATTGCGGTAACGCCAACCATCGGCAGGCACACCCTGCGGACAGCAAACGAGAATAAGCTCGCCATCGAGCTCAAACAGATCGGGGCACTCCCACATAAAGCCAAACTTCTCGCCCAACTCAATGCGCGTCGCATAGCTCCAGTCCTCAAGATTGCGCGAGGTATAGACAAGCACGCAGCCACGGTCGTCTTTCGTACGAGCGCCCAGAACCATGTAGTAGATACCATCGTGCTCAAGGATCTTGGGGTCGCGCACGTGCGTACCGATATCGTCGGGGTAATCGACCGGTCCAACAGCTATGCGCTTCTCGCCCAATTCGTCGGGGTTCTCCGCAACCATATGAATCTGGTTTTGCTCACGACCCGTCAACACGTAGTCGTAATCATCGCGATCAAAATGCTTGACGTTGCCGGTATAGAAGTAGTGAATCTTGCCATCACGTACAAAGGCAGAACCAGAATACGCTCCGTTCGAATCCAAATCGGAATCGGGGAACAGCGCGGGGCCGTGATTCTCGTACGTCACAAAATCCTTTGTCGTCAGATGGTTCCAAAGCACTGGACCGCCATGCGCAGCATCGAACGGATCGTATTGGTGATAGATGTGATACGTATCACCAATCTGCACCAAACCGTTGGGGTCGTTGAGCCAGCCAAGCTCAGGCTCCACATGGAACAGGAGTCTATCGGGGTCGGACGCGATGCGAGCCGCCGTCTCATCCTGTCCGGCTCGCCACTGCTCATAGTCCGCGCGTGTCACCTTATTTTTTTGATTAAACATCGCCATTGGCCTTCTCGTCTATAGGGAAGGACGCTCGACTCACACGAGCCGAACGCCCCTCCTCAAATGGACTTATCCGCACGTTACGCTGAACGGCTCAACTAGAAGCTAACGTCGAAGCCAGCGCCAGCGCCCTCTTCATCGGTGGTCGGAACGCCCTTTGCCTTGTTGTAGGCAAAGATCAAGACGATCGGCACGATAAAGGCGATGAGATTGCCAGCCACATACCACACGAGAGTCTCGGGCGTGACGATGAGCAGGCCAAGCACGCCGGTCAGACCCTGACCGATAGCGCGCACCTCAAAGAGCTTGACGAAGGCACCGCCGCAGCCTGCACCGATGCATGCGCAGATGAACGGAATGATCGAATAGCGCATGTTTGCAGCAAAGATAGCGGGCTCGGAGATTCCGACCAGCGTCGGGATAAAGGACGATATGCAGATGTTGCGCTCTTTGGAGTGCTTCTTGTGAATGAGGTACATACCGATGGCGCCGCCGCCCTGGGCGATGATGGAAACCGACCAGATGGCCTGGATGTAGTTGAAGCCAGTCGTGGCAACAAGGTTTGCCTCGATACCCTGGATGAACTGATGCGTACCGGTAACGACGAGCGGCTGCAGGAACGCGGCGAAGACAAAGGCACCAAAGACGCCCATCCTGTTGTACAGGATATCGATTACGCCGGCGAGGACGTCACCGATCAGGTTACCGAGCGGGCCGAACACGGTGAACAGGGCGACGTTAGCAAGAATCAGGGTAACGGTCGGGACAAAGACGAACGAAACGACCTCGGGGATGTACTTCTGGGCAATCTTTTCGACCTTGGCCATAAACCAGGCGGTCAGAATTGCAGGGAACACGCCGCCCTGGAAAGCAACCATGGGAATGGAGAGCGGACCAAAGTTCCAGTACTCAGCACCCGTCGGGTCCATAACGAACGTGTTGCGGTTCATAAGGCTCGGGTGAACCATGACGATACCGACGAGGATGCCCAGGATCGGGTTACCGCCAAAACGCTTGACTGCGCTGTACATAACCAGGACAGGCAGGTGGTCGAACGTGGTGGCGATAATGGCAAAGAAGCTTGCGAGGTTCTTGAGGAACTCGCTGTGATCGGCGAGGCTGCCCTCCATGCCAAAGAGGCCGTTGGCAACGATCAGCGACTTAAGGCCGATGATGATTGCAGCGCCGACGAAGGCGGGAATGATGGGGATAAAGATGTCCGAGAATACCTTGAGGACCGAGAAGAACTTGCCCTTCTTGTCCGCCTCGGCGCCCTTGACCTCGGAAGCGCTGATCTCCTTAACGCCCGTCAGAGCCATAAACTCATCGTAAACCTTGTTGACGGTACCGGTACCGAAGATGATCATGAGCTGGCCGCTGTTGTACAGCACGCCCTTGACGCCATCGATGTTCTCGAGCTCGGCCTTGTTGTATTTGCTCGTATCCTTGAGCACCAGACGCAGACGGGTCACGCAATGCGTGGCGCCCTCGATGTTCTCCAGTCCGCCGACGTTGTCGACGACTTGCTGGGACACTGCCTTGTAGTCCATGTTCCTCTCCATTCCTTTTCTAAATCATAAAACGGTTCGTTGCCGCTACAGAGACGCGATCGTTGCGTTTGCGCACTTGAGCGCACCGTCGGTGACGGTAAGCGCCACACCCTGGCCCTGCTTGTTGCAGAAGCGAGCGTTGAGCGCAACGTCATCGACAAAGATGGTCGCGATGTCGTCGTCGACGACCAGACGCACATGGTGAGTGCCCTCGCCCTTAAAGAACAACGGACGCTCGAGGCCCATGTTGTTGACCTGGAACCACGGGTACTGGGGAGCCGGCGTGAACTCGAGCTTGCCCTCGCGCAGGTTGGCGCGGAACTCATAGGCAAGACCGGTCTCGGCGTCCTCGGCGAACTTGACCGAGAAGCCGGCAGCGTTACCGCCGAGCTCAATGTCGGCATCGAGCAAGTAGGTGGAGCCGGCATCTGCGGCGAGCACCTGCTCGACCTTGCCCGACTCGCAGGAAAGCTCAAAGGTCTCGACTGCCTTAGCCTCGCCAAAGGCGCCAAGCATGCTGTCGGGGAGCTTGGTGCCGAGCGTTCCGTCGGCACGCTGAACGATCTCGAGGGGCATAAAGGTGCCACCCCATAGGTAAGAGCTGGGGTCGCCGCCCTCGTCACGCGTAGGAACCCAACCAAAGAGAACGCGACGCTCGCCATCGAATGCGGTGCGAGCGGCGTAGTACGCGCGGCCGTCGAAGGAGTCGTCAGCGGGGGTAATCCAAGGACCGTTGATGGACTTGGACATGCGGTAACGGGTCTTGTTGCCGTCGCTGTACTCGGAAAAGACGAGGTACCACCAGTCGCCCATCTTAAAGAGATCAGGCATCTCAAACATGGTGTACAGGCCCGGGTTCCACCAGTCGCCCTGGAACTCCCAGTTGGTCAGATCCTTGGAGGTGAACTTGACCAGGCGGCCGGTCATCAGACGCTTGTCCTCGCCCACACGCGTGCCGAGGATGAGCATGTACTCTTCGTTCTCCTCATCCCAAAGCACAAAGGGATCGCGCCAGTTGCGGTCATCGTAACCCTCCTGGGGCGGAAGCAGCGTCTCGGCGATGTTCTTCTCCCACTTGACGGCGTCGTCGCTCGTTGCATGAAGAAGAACCTGCTTCATCAAACGTGCGCGGACCTTATCGCGATTGCAACCAGTGTAGAGCGCATGGTACTTGTCGCCCACCTTAAACACCGTGCCGGCATAAATGTACTGGTCGACTTCCTCGTCGCCGCCGCGCTCAAGGCTCTCGCCAAAGTCCTTGTAGTTGACGAAATCCTTGGTCGTAGCGAGTGCCCAGCCAAACGGCTCTCCGAAAGGTTCGGGGTTACGCGTGTCACGCTGATGATAGAGATAGAACGTGCCGTCCTCGCCGTACGGCATGATGTCGCCTACCCAAATTCCCTCAGGCTGGTAATACACCTTGTGCATCCGAGACTTCCTTTCCACGACATACTAACTCGGTACAATGGCAAGATATGTCAATCGTTTTCATATGTCAAACGTTTTCACACCAATACGTCTTTTCGCAGTTCCAGTCGTCGGCAAACGGTTGACATATGCCGGTGAACGGTCATCAGAGGCGTTTGAGGAATTCTTTTGGCACGGGATGAACTATGCGGTTTTGCCCTCAATGAGTTCAACGGGGAGCTTGATATTCGATTCGGGATTATCGCCGTTAATAAGAGCGATGATGGATTGCGCCGCGAGCTCTCCGATGCGATCGATATCTTGACGTACGGTTGTTAAGTCAGGCATAAACGTCATAGTTCGGCGGGCACCATCCGCGCCCACGACCTTAATATCGTCCGGAGCGCTCAAGCCGCGCTGCTTCATCACGTTGAGACAGATGGCCGCCATCGTATCGTCTCCCGCAAAGATGCCGTCAATATCGGGGTTCTCATCGAGGATCTTCGCAACGACCGCGCCCTTTTCGTCGTCGGGCTTAACGAACTCAACCTCACGGACAAGCGCGGACAAACCGGCCTGCTCAACAACATCGAGGTAGGCATCGGTACGCTTATTGGCAGGCATGCGCATGCGGCTATTGCTGCGCAGGCACAGGATACGCCTGCAGTCGTCATCAATCAGACGGCGCGTGGCGAGCTCGCCAATGCCATAGCTGTCACTTGCAATCTGGACAGAGCCCTCACCAAGATCGCAGTCGATGCCAACCAGGCTCAAGCCCATCTCGGCATATGCCTCGGCACCGATATTGAGGGAGTTGACGATGACGCCGTCGACCATATTGCGGCGGAGCATGTCGATATAGGAACGCTCAAGATCAGGTCGATTGGCGCTGTTGCACAGCAACATCTTAAAGCCGTTTTCCGCTAACGTGCGCTCGACCGCCTGCACAACCTGAGCATGGAACGGGCTGCTCACAAAGGGAACAATCATGCCGATAAGGTTCAGGCGGCCATTGAGCATGGCACGGGCGATATCGTTGGGCGTGTAATTGATGCGCTCCATCGCCGCATGGACTTTATCGCGGGTTTCCTGGCTAATGTAGCCGCGATTATTAAGCACGCGAGATACCGTAGTAGGCGAAACCCCCGCCACCGCTGCAACTTCCTTGATACCAGGCTTAGCCGTATCCTTAGAACGAGCCCCCTCGCGAGCCATAGCACCCTCC
>CABSMB010000034.1 GCA_902478705.1 uncultured Collinsella sp.
AAGTTGATGCAGGACAACACCGCCCGCAACCGCCCCTCCCCGTTCGCCTTCACCGGCAACAAGTTCGAGTTCCGTGCCTGCGGCTCCGAGCAGAACGTCTCCGACTCCAACCTGGTGCTCGATGCCGCCGTGGCCAAGTCGCTCAAGTCTTTCGCCGACGCGCTTGAAGGTACGCCCGAGGATAAGTTCCAGGACGCCGCGCTCGAGTACTGCAAGAAGGTGCTGACCGATCACCAGCGCATCCTGTTCTCCGGCGACGGTTACTCCGACGAGTGGCCCATCGAGGCCGAGAAGCGCGGCCTTGCCAACAACAAGACCACGGCCGACGCCCTGCCCGCCTTTGTTTCCGATAAGGCTATCGCGCTCTTTGAGGAGACGGGTGTCCTGACCAAGGCCGAGGCCCAGTGCCGTTACGACTGCAAGCTCGAGAAGTACAACAAGCTCATGAACATCGAGGCTACCACGATGGTTCGCGAGGCGCGTCGTACCTATCGCCCGGTCATTACCGCCTATGCCACCAAGGTCGCTAAGGGCCTTGAGACTATTCGTGCCGCCGGTGCTGAGGCCGCCATGCAGTGCGAGCAGAACACGCTCAACAAGCTCTGCAACGGCATCACCGCCATTAACGACTCCATCAAGGCACTCGACGCCGTGCATCAGAAGGCCGAGGCCCTCGATGGCCAGGAGCAGGCCAACGTGTATGCACACGAGGTCGTTCCCGCTATGGATACACTGCGCGCCGCCGTGGATGCCATGGAGGAGATCGTGGCCGCCGACTACTGGCCGGTTCCGACCTACGACGACATCCTGTTCTACGTGTAGAATGTAACTGACATATCGTCACGGTATTGAGCCGGGGTCCGCATCGTGCGGGCCCCGGCTTTTTGTTTGAGAAGGACGCTTTGGAGCCCGTTTTGCAACTGATTCGCCCACGCAATAAGGGGTCGTGGGCAAAAAACGTCAAATATGAGTACTGTCACAAGTCCTGTAACATTATTTTTTTTGCAAAATATGCAGTGTTACGCAACATATGTCCAAGTACCTAGCTGATAAACGCTTGCAATTCTTCCGCCGTAGGATCCCTGGCGTCTAAATCGCCTTCTGATGGCATGAAATCGCTGCCACTAAATTGGTAACAGTACTCATATTTGCTATTTTTTGCCCACGGGCCCTTGGATGACAGTGTGATTTAATGCCCTCGGGGTTCGAATCCCGGTACATGGATAGCAAAAAGCCCGTCACCGCAAGGGCAACGGGCTTCTCAGTTTAAATGGTGCCCCAGCGGGATGTCCGCGTGCGGCTGGCGCCGCCCGCCTTCGCTGCGTCGCTCCGCTCCTTGCGTGCTGCGCTGGAAAACGCTTCGCGTTTCCTCAGCTCCGCACCCTGTCGGGTTCGAATCCCGGCGTTGGGGAAGAAAAAAGCCCGTCACCGAATTGGTAACGGGCTTCAGATTTCAAATGGTGCCCCCAACGGGATTCGAACCCGTGATATCCACCTTGAAAGGGTGGCGTCCTTGGCCGCTAGACGATGGGGACAGCGGGAAAGAGTATAGCAGACTTTTTTGCCGGCGCGTATATCGTTGGCAAACTGGAAAACCACCACAAAGGTGCCTGTCCCTTTGTGGTGGCGGGGCGTTAGGGGAGGAGCTTCATGGCGGCGTCGTGGGCGGCGCGCTCGTAGGTGTCGTCGAGGGGCTTGAGCGGCAGCAGGGCTGTGGCCTGCGCATCGCCGCGGCGCTCGAGGGCGTGGGTAATGAGCCAGTCGGCGAGCTCGGGGTTCTTGGGTAGCGCTGGTCCGTGCAGGTACGTGCCGATGACGCCCTTGTAGATGATGCCCTCAAAGCCATCGTCGCCGTTGTTGCCGGTGCCCGCAACGACGGACGTTCCGAGCGGCGTGGCATCTGCGTCGAGCAGGGTGCGGCCGCCGTGGTTCTCGAATCCCACAAAGGGCTCGGGTGCCAGGTCGGTCTTGACGGCGACGTTGCCGATCAGACGGTCGGAGCCGCGCACGGTCTCGGCGGCAACGACGCCCAGGCCCTCAATGCGATCTTCACCCATGTAGTATGAACGGCCGAGCAGCTGATAGCTGCCACAGATGGCAAGCAGTGTGCCGCCGTCCTCAACGTAGGCCGCAACCTTGTCTTTTTGAGCGAGCAGCTCGTGCGCCACGGCCAGCTGGTCGCGATCGGAGCCGCCGCCCATCATGACGATATCGGCATCATGCAGATCGAGCGTCTCGCCCATGCGGACCTCGTCCACGCGCACGGGAATGCCGCGCCAGGCGCAGCGGCGCTCGAGGGCGATGACATTGCCGCCGTCGCCGTAGAGGTTGAGGGCATCGGGATACAGGTAGACGATGCGTAGCGGGCGTGAGAGCTCGACCGGCGCGACGCCGACGGGAACGGCACTGCCATCGGCGCACGTTGCGGCGTGGGCGGCAACCGTAGCCGCATCGGTGTCTTTGAGCCCATCGAGCTCCTTGACCAGCGGCGGAAAGGCCGTGTAGTTGGCGACGGCATAGAAAGTGTCGCCAGCCTCCTCGTCTGCTACGGCGCCGATCGCCTGCTCGATATTCGAGATGATGGCGGCATCGATGCCGGCGTACTTGAGGCGTACCTGCATGTCGTGCGCGCGCGTGCCGCCGGCAAAGGCGACAAGTCCCGTTGTGTCGGCGATGCGCTCAAAGTCGACGTCGTAGATCCACGATACATCGTGGCCGTCGGCATCGTTGTCGTTGAGGAAGAAGGCGCAGAGCCTGCCGCCTGCCGTTTTAATGGACTGAATCTGGCGATCGAAACCAACGGGATTTTTGGCCAGGTTTGCCTCGACGGTACGGCCGGCGATATTCCAACGGCCCATGCGACCACCTGCTGGCACGTAGGCGTCGAGCGTGGGCTGCAGATGCGCCGCGTCCACGCCCAGCTCGTGGGCGGCGAAGAAGGCTGCGGCTACGTTGTAGACCATATACAGGCCGTTGTAGCGTGTGGCGATGTGTGCGGCAGCCGCGTCGGGCGCAGATCCAAAGACCAGGTCAAAGCCGTAGCCGTCGCAGCCGAGCTCCACGCCCGTCACGCGACGGACAAGCCCAGGGCGGACCCAGCCGCACGAGGGGCAATGGTATGCGCCAAGCTGTCCGTACTGCACATAGTCGTACTCCAACGGCGCGTTGCACTGTGAGCAAAAACGCGAGTCGCTAATGCGGTCGGATTCGGTGTCGGTGGCGCCGTCGATGCCAAAGGCGATGCTTGCATTGGGAACGCGCGCGGCGATTGCGGCACACAGAGGGTCGTCTGCGTTGTAGATGAGCGTCGTTGCCGGTGAAAGCTCCAGCGCGTGGGCGATGACGTCCTGGGTGTGGTCGATCTCGCCGTAACGGTCCAGCTGGTCGCGGAACAGGTTGAGCAGCACAAAGTACGTCGGCTTGAGCTTGGGCAGAACGCGTACGGTGTAGAGCTCGTCGCACTCAAAAACGCCCACGCGCTTGCCGCTGCTGGTGTGCTTAAGGCCGCCGCGGGCCTCGAGCAGAGCACCCACCACACCAGGCTCCATATTGTTGCCGGCACGGTTGCACACCACGTTAGCGCCGCTGGCAGCAACGGCGTCGGCGATGAGGTTGGAGGTTGTGGTCTTGCCGTTGGTGCCGGTGATCACCACGCTGCGGTCGACCAGGCTCGCGAGGTCGCTTAGCAGCTCGGGGTCGATTTTCATGGCGATGCGGCCGGGAAGCACGCCGCCCTGGCGCTTGAGGACGGAGCGCAGCCCCCAGCGAGCGATATCGCTCGAGGTGCAGGCAAGAGATGAGCGGAGGTTCATGAAGCCGTTCCTAACATAGATGACATGGTCGGGGCGATCGCGTCGCTAAAAGCCGTAGCGGCGCGCAAATTCCTGGGCAAGCTGCGATACGTCTTCGCAGGCGTTGGCCCAGGGGGCAAAGTCGGGGGTGTCCGAGATAATGCCGTCGGCTTCCCAAACCGCCTGGTGCGAGAGGTCCCAGGGGTCGCGCGGCTCGGGTCGGCAGGGAAGATACGGCGTCTGGTACATGGGGTTCAGCAAGAAGAACGCGCCGCCCTCGCAACGGTTAGCGAACTCACGCAGCGCGCGCGTCGCCGGGCGCATCTTGTTTGTTTTGAACAGCAGAATCGTGCGGGCGAGCAGGTACCAGGGGGAGTTCTCGAGTGCGTCTGCCCCCATCTGCTCCTCGAGCTGGTGAGCCAGGGCAAAAAAACCGTCCTGGTCTTCCAAGCGGGCGAGGGCAAGCAACACGGTGCCGGCGGCCCGGGTGGGATAGCCCTCCGCCTTAAGGACACGGCGAGAATAGTTGGCGGCGGCGCGGTAACGAGCGCTCGCCATACACAGCTGCGAGATGGCCTCGAGCGTGTGGAGCCACCCGATTAGAGCCGGCTCGCTCAGGGTAAGGTCTGCTGCGGTGACACCGTCGGCCAAAACATTATTGGCCCAGTAGTGCGGGGCCTCCATATCAAACCCGGGCACGCTTTGCTGCAGGTAATCGGCCGTACTCGTCTCGAGTTTCATCAGGTCGCCCAGGCAGGCGTCGACGGGCGTGTCCGCCAGGATGATGGCGAGCAACTGAGCATCGAGGACATGCGCATCGACGCGAACAATCTTGAGCAGCTCGTCGCGCATGTCGTCGAACAGGCGGTTGCGCGTCTGCTCAAACTCCTCGTCGCTGCCCATGTCCTCGATGCGGCGAAGCTCGTCAAGCAAATGACGATGAACGCCGGCATAGGACAGCAGCGCTTGGGCATGCTCGGTCTGCGCATACTTGTGAGGGTTTGCGCTGATGTCGTTATGGACAAGCTCGCGTGCTGCATCGGTGAGTTCGGGGTGCGACGCAACGTAGGCGCGCTCCAGGTAAGCGGGGATGTAGACGCTCGGATCCATTAGAGGTCCCCTCCCTTAAATGGAAGCCCCTGCTCGGCTGCGCGTAGGATGCGCTCGTCGATTTGGGAGCGCACGATGTCGTTGGTGGCGACCCAGGCGGCAAAGCTGGCGTTGTCGGGCGCGCCTAGGCCCTCCTGCAGCACCGGCGTCGCCTCGGACAGGGCAAGGACAAGCTCATCGGTGGAGCCCGGACCTACGTTGACGCGGGCATAGACGCCATCGGGAAACTCGGTTTGGAAGTAGAGCGCCTCGGCTGCGTGCGGGCACGAGCGTGCGAGGATGCGCAAGTAGTGCTCGGCGCCTTCGTAGTCCAGCTCGCGCCAGGCTGCGCTCATCAGTGCGATGAGCGTCCACGGGTCCAAGTCGCGCTCTGCGTCCTTGGGACGGCGGCGCAGCGGCGTGTTGGCAAGATAGGGCACGGAGTGGGCGGAGCGAAAACGCTTGAGCTCCTCGGCAGGGTATTCGAGCTTTGCCATGGCAAGCATCGCGGTATGGCGGACGCCGGCGGGGTCGTTGGGCGCAAAGTCCAGGCTGCGATTCGCGGCATCCAGCGACATGCGGTAGCGGCCGCTAATGAGCGCGCGCGATGCCAAGGCGGCAAGCCAGCGCAGGTAGGGACGGCGGGTCAGGTCGCCTGCGGCCTCACGCTCGTAGGGGTCCTGCGCCGAGGCAATCTTGAGCGCCAGATCGTGCTCCACCTCGTCGCACTTGGACACCAGATACTGTACGTATTCCTCGTTGGATTCGGCGGTGAGCGCCGTCAGCATGCGCTGGGCATCCCAGTTGGCCGGATCGAGCGCGGCTGCCTCGCGGAGCATGTTCTCGGCTGCGGCTTCTTCTTGCTCTGCCTGGGCGTCGTCGGGGATAAAGGGGATGCGGTAGTCGACAGCCTCGACCACCTTGGCAATGAGGTGCCCGGCGCGGTCGCGATCGTGCACGATGAGCGGCGCGGGGTTGCGGGTGAATTGCTCCATTAGACGCTCGACGGCGGGGCCGTCAGTGAGCGGGATATTGTCGCGGCGCAAGGCCTCAAGAACGAGGCGATGGCAATCCTCTTGAATGGGGTCGAATGCCATGGGGCCTCCTTTGCTGCGGTTAAGGTTCAA
This sequence comes from uncultured Collinsella sp., assembly GCA_902478705.1. Classification (GTDB taxonomy): domain Bacteria; phylum Actinomycetota; class Coriobacteriia; order Coriobacteriales; family Coriobacteriaceae; genus Collinsella. Next base: position 6,008 of record CABSMB010000034.1, read on the forward strand.
ATATCTCTATATAAGGTTCTAGTTTACCCGCATGTGGCACATCGGGGGTGCCGCACTTGGACTTGCACCTTTGCACCACGAAGACGGATGTCGCACAAATGTCGGCACCTCAGTTGCGCGGGTGGTATCACAGTGCTGTAAACGGTCGATTTTTGGCGGCGAACGGGGCACATTTTGGAGGGGCACAGCCCTGCCCGGGATATGTGGTTAACTCTGATAAAACGTTTGCCCAGCTTGGGAGTATGAATGCCCCACAAGGGTCTTCAGGGATAGAAAAAACGTTTCATCATTGTTGGCTTTAGGTGAATAACTGACCAACCAGAACGGTAAAATAGTGTTTGTCTGAGCGTTGAGACGTTTAGACATCGTGCATTGTCATCGCCGGCAATGTGCAAACCGGTCCTAACGGAGCCAATCGGGTGCTCCGTTATATACGCAAGTCTAAGAGGGGCTTGTTTAGGAGGCACAGTATGGGACGTTTTACCAATCCTCGCGATCTGTACTTTGGTGAGGGCGCTCGCCACGAGGTGAAGAACCTCAAGGGCAAGAAGGCCATCATCGTTTCTGGCGGCAGCTCTATGCGCCGCGGCGGGTTCCTGCAGGACGTTGAGGCCGACCTCAAAGAGGGCGGCTTCGAGGTCAAGCTGTTCGAGGGCGTCGAGTCCGACCCGTCCATCGAGACGGTCATGAAGGGCGCCGAGGCCATGCGCGAGTTCGAGCCCGACTGGATTATCGCCATCGGCGGCGGCTCGCCCATCGATGCCGCTAAGGCCATGTGGGTCTTCTACGAGTATCCCGAGGAGTCCTTCGACAACATCATCCAGCCGTTCAGCTTCCCCGAGCTGCGTCAGAAGGCTCACTTCTGCGCCATTTCCTCCACCTCCGGTACCGCTACCGAGGTCACTGCCTTCTCCGTCATCACCGACTACGCCAAGGGCATCAAGTACCCGCTGGCCGACTTCAACATCACCCCTGATGTCGCCATCGTCGACCCCGAGCTCACCTACACCATGCCCGCCAAGCTGTGCGCTCACACCGGCATGGACGCTCTGACCCACTGCATGGAGGCTTACGTTTCCACCTTCGCCTCTATGTTCACCGACGCCAACGCTCTGCACGGCATCCGCGAGATCGTCGAGTGGCTGCCCAAGTCCTATGCTGGCGACCATGAGGCCCGTCAGCACATGCACGAGGCTCAGTGCATCGCCGGCATCGCCTTCTCCTCGGGCCTGCTCGGCATCGTTCACTCCATGGCTCACAAGACCGGTGCTGCCTTCGAGAACGGCCACATCATCCACGGTGCTGCTAACGCCATGTACCTGGGCAAGGTCATCCAGTGGAACTCCAAGGACCCGCGTGCTGCCGAGCGTTACGCTTACGTGGCCAAGGAGATCCTGCACCTTCCCGGCGAGACCAACGAGGAGCTCATCGCTGCGCTCGTCCAGAAGATTCGCGACCTCAACGACCAGCTCAACATTCCGCAGTCCATCAAGGATTACGCGAATGGTGGCGTGAAGGTCGACGCCGAGAACCCGCAGATGGTTTCCGAGGAGGAGTTCCTCGCCAAGCTGCCCGAGATTGCCGCGAACGCTGAGCAGGACGCTTGCACGCCCGAGAACCCGCGTGAGACCAAGGCTGCCGACTTCGAGAAGATTCTCAAGGCCTGCTACTACGACACCGATATCGATTTCTAATCGACTCTTGTTATCGTAACGAGGGGCTCCGCACGTATCCGTACGGAGCCCCTTTCTTTTTTCTTTTAGAGAATGGGATAGTTATGGCTGCAATTTTCAATAGCCCCAGCAAGTACATCCAGGGTCCGGACGAGCTCGCCAAGCTCGGCTCCTATGTCGAGCCGCTCGGCGCTAAGGCCCTCGTCATCGTGACGCCTTCGGGCAAGAAGCGCGTCGGTGCCAAGATCGAGGGCGGCTTTGCCGAGGCTAAGGCCGAGCTGCTGTTTGAGGACTTTAACGGCGAGTGCTCCAAGGGCGAGGTCGATCGCCTGGTTGCGCTCGCTCGCGACAACGGTTGCGACATCATCGTCGGTGTCGGTGGCGGCAAGATCCTCGATACCGCCAAGGCCGTTGCCTACTACCTGGAGTCCCCGGTTATCATTTGCCCCACCATCGCTTCGACCGATGCACCGTGTTCGGCACTTTCGGTGCTCTACACCGATGACGGCCAGTTCGATAAGTACCTGTTCCTTAAGGCAAACCCCAACATTGTCCTGATGGATACGACGGTTATCGCGGCGAGCCCGGTGCGCCTGACGGTTTCCGGTATGGGTGATGCGCTCGCAACCTACTTTGAGGCCCAGGCGACGCATGATGCCGACGGTGGCACTTGCGCCGGCGGCAAGGGCGGTATGGCTGGTCTGGCACTCGCCAAGCTCTGCTACGAGACGCTTATGGCCGATGGCGTCAAGGCCAAGGTCGCGCTGGAGAAGGGTGCGCTCACGCCTGCCGTTGAGCATATCATCGAGGCCAATACGCTGCTTTCCGGCATTGGCTTTGAGAGCTCGGGCCTTGCTGCTGCTCATGCCATCCACAATGGCCTGACGATGCTGCCCGAGTGCCATGGCATGTATCACGGCGAGAAGGTCGCCTTTGGCACCATCGTCCAGCTGGTACTTGAGGATGCCCCGACCG
>CABSMB010000035.1 GCA_902478705.1 uncultured Collinsella sp.
TGGTACATGAACGCCGGCGCCTACGGCGCCTGCATGGGCGACGTGTTGGAGTCCGTGCGCGTCTACAAACCGGCCCGTATGCTCGACGATGGCACGCGTGGCAGCGGCAATATCATTGAGTTCGATGTCGACGAGCTTAACCTGGGCTATCGCAAGAGTCGTATCGCCGACGACGGTTTTATCGTGCTCTCGGCCACCTTTAACCTCGCCCCGGGCAACGCCGCGATGATCAAGGCCGACATGGACGACTACCGCCAACGCCGCGAGGATAAGCAGCCACTCGACATGCCGAGCGCCGGCTCCACCTTCAAGCGCCCCGAGGGCCACTTTGCCGGCAAGCTCATCATGGACGCCGGCCTGCGCGGCCACGCCATCGGCGGCGCCCAGGTGAGCAAAAAGCACTGCGGCTTCATCGTCAACGCCGACCACGCCACCGCAGCCGACGTCGACGAACTCATCCGCCACATCCAAACAACCGTTAAGGACCAGTTCGGCGTAGACCTAGAACCCGAAGTCCACCGAGTAGGCGAATTCCTCTAAAAAAAGAAGGCCCCGAAAGGGGCCTTCACTTTCTTTAATTCAGACACCACCCTAGTTTGTGGCGTTCTGAACCCGAGTAGGCCCCGTGCCCGCAATATATTTGATTGATCGCGAGTTCCGCACGCAAAGAAGGCCACTTAATGTGGCCTTCGTCTTGCGCAGGACTGCCCGAGCAGGCAATCAAATATATTGCGGGCACGGGGCCCAACCGACCTGGGACTGTCCGAGCAGGCAACCTTATGCCTCGCCCGCAGTCCCGGACCAACTTGCTTCAAACCGCAGCTACGACAGCGCAATACCGCCAAGCCAGCCCCAGCGCACGCCAGAGCCAGTACCGTAGAACCCGATAAACGAATCGAGCGACCTCGACGTGATGGCACCCTCGTTGCTCATGACGATGCCGCCGCCAACATAGATGCCCACGTGGCCATAGATCAGGCCCGGAGCACCAGTACCGCTGTGCGAGGAGTCCGCCACAATCATGCCCACCTGCAGCGCCGAGCGATCGGAGCTGTAGCACCAGGCGTTAAACATATCGCATGCGTTGCCGCCAAAGTAGCCGACGCCGGCGTTGCGGAAGACGTTGGTGACCCACGCCGCGCACCAGTTCTGGCCAGGCGAAGGCGTGGAATAGCAAGCGTTGACGACGGCCTGCTGCTTGCCCGAGCCAGCGTTTTGCTGCGGGGTGCCGCCGGCGTACGAACCGCCGCCCGAGTAGGAACCACCCGAGCTGGAATTGTTCTTGTTCGCAGATGCCGCGGCGGCAGCGGCAGCCTTCCTGGCGGCCTCCTCGGCCTGGGCGGCAGCGAGAATCTCGGAATCGCGCTGGGCCATGAGCTCCTTGACGTCGTCGGAAAGGCCGCTCAGAACCGTCTGGACTTCTTGCTGCTTGGCCTGCATGTCCTGCATCTGAGCAGTCTGCTGGTCCTTGAGCTTCTCCAGGTCGGCCTTTTGCGATTCGAGCTCGGACTTCTGTGTGTCGAGCTCTTTCTGAATAGTCTGGATGTCCTCGATGGCATCGCGGTCGCTCTTGTTGATCTTCTCGACGTAATGCGCGTTGGCGACGAGTTCCTCAAACGAACCGGAAGCGAGCAGCAACGAAAGAATGTTGGTGCCGCCCGATTTGTAACTCGCGGCCACGCGATCGGAAAGGTCGTTGCGCTTCTTCTTGAGTTCCGACTTCTTGGTGTCGATCTGCTCCTGGGTCTCGTCAATCTTGCCCTGGACGCCCTCGATATCGTTGAGCGTCTGGGCATTCTTGTTGGCGAGCGCAGCATACTCGTTGGCGATGCTATCGAGCTGGGCCTGGACCTCGTCGAGCTGGGCCTGCGCGGCATTCAGTTTGTCGGTGGTTTCCTGGCTGGCCTCGGCAGCATGAGCGCGGGTAGGCAGGCCAAAAAGAACAGCGGCAGAAGCGGCACCGAACAGGGCCTTGAGGGCAGTGCGGCGCGAGAGCTCCTGGGTAAAGATGGAATCATTGCTTGGTGACATATGTACTCCGTTACATGTTTATTTATATGTCGCTCAACTCATACATATTAGCGTACATATGGCGCATCCCAACGATTTCCACGAACGGCAGTAAATCGCATGGTCGGCGGAGGGTGCCACGTTCTCGATTGTCAGCAAATCGTTATGCATGTTTACCTTATGAGTACGTTAACATCATTACTCTGCTTTTGATTGTGTCAGCCGCTTGTACCATCCCTAGCTGCGCTATACTCCCCTCAAGAAGTGTTCCTGATTCGATAGGAGACTACATGTCCAAAGCACTCGACCCCAAAGACACCTGCGTCCTCGTTACCGGTGGTGCCGGCTTCATCGGTTCTCACACCGTCGTCCAGCTGCTCGAGGGCGGCTACCAGGTCGTCGTCGTCGATGACCTCTCCAACTCCAGCGCCGTCGCCATCGACCGCGTCAAGACCATCGTGGGCGATGAGGCCGCCAAGAACCTCGCCTTCTACGAGGCCAACGTGCTCGACCGCGAGGCCATGAACAAGATCTTCGATACCCACCAGATCGACCGCGTCATCCACTTCGCCGGCTTTAAGGCCGTCGGCGAGTCGGTGAGCAAGCCCGTCGAGTACTACCACAACAACATCGAGAACACCCTGGTGCTCATTGACGTCATGCGCAACCATGGCTGCAAGTCCATCATCTTCTCGAGCTCCTCGACCGTCTACGGCGACCCGGACAATCCGCCTGTCACCGAGGAGGACCCCAAGAAGCCCGCGACCAACCCCTACGGTTGGACCAAGTGGATGATCGAGCAGATTCTCATGGACGTCCACACCGCCGACCCCGAGTGGGACGTCGTGCTGCTCCGCTACTTCAACCCCATCGGCGCCCACCCGTCGGGTTTGATCGGCGAGGACCCCAAGGGCATCCCCAACAACCTGGTGCCTTACGTCGCCCAGGTCGCCGTGGGCAAGCTCGAGGCCGTTCAGGTCTTTGGCAACGACTACCCCACCCCCGATGGCACCGGCGTGCGCGACTACATCCATGTGTGCGACCTGGCCTCTGGTCACGTTGCCGCCCTTAACTGGATGAACGGCAAGACCGGCGTTGAGATCTTCAACCTGGGCACCGGCACTGGCACCTCGGTGCTCGAGGTCGTTGCTGCCTTCTCCAAGGCTTGCGGCAAGGAGCTGCCCTATGTGATCCGCGAGCGCCGCGCCGGCGACATCGCCGCCAACTGGTGCGATGCCTCCAAGGCCGAGCGCATGATGGGCTGGAAGGCCCAGTACGATATCGCGGACATGTGCCGCGACAGCTGGAATTGGCAGAGCCACAACCCCAATGGCTTCGCCGACGCTGAGTAACCACTCCCCCGCGGTAGATTTTGAGCCCCGGTCTCACGTTGTGAGGTCGGGGCTTTTTTCATGGCATATAACCATTCACCGAAAATCGGCCAACTTTATAATCTTGCCTGTACATGTTTAAACAACTTGTCTACAATGAGCGTGTATGAATTGGAAGCTCGGAGGCGGACTGCATGCCCATCGGCAGGCCGTCCCCACAACAAGAAGGTTGGTGAGCGCATTCATGGAGCGTGCAAGCGGTGTCCTCATGCCCGTCTCATCTCTACCCGGCCCCTACGGAATCGGCGGTTTTGGCTGGAACGCCTATGACTTTGTCGACTTCCTCGCCTCGTGTAAACAACATTACTGGCAGATTCTGCCCCTCACAACGACCAGTTACGGCGATTCGCCCTACCAGTCGTTCTCGGCACGCGCGGGCAACCCCAACTTTATCGACTTTGCCGAGCTTATCGAGGCGGGCTATCTGGAGCAGCGCGATATCGACGGCGTGTATCTGGGATCCGACCCCAGCAACGTCGACTACGGCGCCATCTTTGGCGGCCGCCGTCAGATTCTCGACCGCGCTGCCGAGCGCTTCGCCGCCGACAAGCCAGCAGACTTCGACGACTTTGTCCAGACCAACAAGGACTGGCTCATCCCCTATTGCGAGTTCATGACCGTCAAGGAGGAGTGCGGGCTCAAGGCATTTTGGGAGTGGCCCGCGGAGTTGCGTACCCGCGGAGAAGCTTCTGCCAGGATCTGCGCCGCCCATCCCGCGCGTATGCTCTACCACCAGATGACGCAGTATTTCTTCGACCGCCAGTGGAGCCGCCTCAAGGCCTATGCCAATGAGCGCGACATCCTGATCATCGGCGACCTGCCCATCTACGTCTCGCGCGATTCTGTCGAGATGTGGGCCACGCCCGAGCTCTTTAAGATTGACGCCGCCGGCAACCCCGTGAGCGTCGCCGGCACGCCGCCCGATCAGTTCTCGGCAACCGGCCAGTACTGGGGCAACCCCATCTACGACTGGGACGCCATGGAGGCCGACGGCTTCTCCTGGTGGGAGAGCCGCATCCGCGCCGCTCTCGACATGTACGACGTCATCCGCCTAGACCACTTCCGCGGCTTCGAGGCCTATTGGGAGGTGCCGTTCTCCTCGCCCGATTCGTCCTACGGTTCGTGGACGCAGGGCCCCGGCCTCAAGCTCTTTAAGATGCTCGAGGAAAAGCTCGGCACCCTGCCCATCATTGCCGAGGACCTGGGCTTCCTTACCCCCGGTGTCATCGACATGCGCGATAACTCGGGCTTCCCTGGCATGAAGATCTTGCAGTTTGCCTTTGAGGGCACCAACTCGTACTACCTGCCGCATAACTACATCGCCAACACCGTCGCCTATGTGGGCACGCACGACAACGAGACGGCACGTGGTTGGTTTGAGGGAACGGCCACCCCGCGCCAGCGCGAGCAGGCAGCCCTGTACACCCATCAGCAGACTGGCGAACCCATCACCGATGCGCTCAACCGCACCATCGCCGCCAGCGTGAGCGACACCTGCATCTACACCATGCAGGACATGCTCAACCTGGGCAATGAGGCACGCATCAACACGCCCGCCACTCTGGGCGGCAACTGGACCTGGCGCATGCTCGATGGCGCCATCACCCGCGAGCTCGAGCACAAGCTTACTGACTGGACGGAGACCTACTTCCGCATCCCGTCGGAAGCCGAAATCGAGCTTCCCCAATAGGAGCAACCGCGCCCGACCCCACCCCATCGTGTGGACGCGTTCGCTTTCCCCGCGCGAGGCCACCCCAATCCCCTCGCGCGGGCTCTTTTGTATTTCTGACATGTAGTCAACTCACCACAGGAGGAAACATGCCCCGTATCGATCTCGCTGATCTCGCCGAGCAGTCCTTTGGCACTGCGCTCGAGCAGCTCGACGACCGTCGCATTTACAAGCTGCTGGTCAAGCTCGTGCAGGAGCGCTCCGCCGCCTGCCCGCTCAACAACGGCAAGAAAAAGCTCTACTACATCTCTGCCGAGTTTTTGATCGGCAAGCTGCTCATCAACAACATGATCGACCTCGGCATCTATGACGAGGTTAAGGACCAGCTCACCGCGGCGGGCCATGACCTCAACAAGATCGAGGAGTTTGAGGTCGAGCCTTCGCTGGGCAACGGCGGCCTGGGCCGTCTGGCCGCATGCTTCCTGGATTCCATCGCCACGCTGGGCCTCACCGGCGACGGCGTGGGCCTCAACTACCACTACGGCCTCTTCCGTCAGCGCTTTGTCGACAACCAGCAGAAGGCCGTCCCCGACGAGTGGCTCGGCGAGCAGGACATCCTGATTGATGACGACCGCTCCTACACCGTCGAGTTCGGCGATTTTGCCGTCACCTCCAAGCTCGTCAACATCGATGTGCCCGGTTACGGCCAGCCCACCAAGAACCGTCTGCGTCTGTTCGACCTCGCGAGCGTTGACGACGGCTTGGTCCCCGGCAGCTCCATCGACTTCGACAAGACCGAGATCGCTAAGAACCTCACCTTGTTCCTGTACCCCGACGATTCCGACGAGCAGGGTCGTCTGCTTCGCATCTATCAGGAGTACTTCATGGTGAGCAACGCCGCCCAGCTCCTGATCGACGAGGCCGTCGAGCGCGGCAGCAACCTGCACGATCTGGCCGATTACGCCGTGGTTCAGATTAACGACACGCACCCCACTATGGTCATTCCCGAGCTCATCCGACTGCTCACCACCGAGCACGACATTGAGTTTGACGAGGCCGTTACCATCGTGCGCTCCATGGTCGCCTACACCAACCATACGATTCTTGCCGAGGCGCTCGAGAAGTGGCCGCTTGCCAGCCTGCAGAAGGTCTCCCCCGCCATCGCCGACATCATCGTCAAGCTCGACGAGATCGCCAAGGCCGAGCACGACGATCCGCGCGTCGCCATTATCGACGAGCATGACACCGTCCACATGGCCCATATGGACATCCACTTTGGCTTCTCCATCAACGGTGTCGCCGCGCTGCACACCAAGATTTTGAAGGACACCGAGCTTCACCCGTTCTACGAGATCTATCCCGAAAAGTTTTCCAACAAGACCAACGGCATCACCTTCCGCCGCTGGATTCACGGCGCCAACCCCGCACTCGCCAGCCTGCTCGACGATGTGATCGGCACCGATTGGCGCAGCACCGGCGACCTGAGCAAGCTCGCCGAGTTCGCCGGCGACAAGAACGTCCTCGATCGCCTGGCCACCACCAAGGCAGACGCCAAAGCCATCATGCGCCAGTTCATGGCGCTCGAGCAGGGCGTGACCATTCCCTCCAACGCCATCATCGACGTTCAGGTCAAGCGTATCCACGAGTACAAGCGCCAGCAGATGCTCGCGCTCTACATCATCTGGAAGTACCTCGACATCAAGAACGGCAACAGACCTAAGCACCCCGTCACCATCATCTTTGGCGGCAAGGCGGCGCCCGCCTACACCATCGCCCAGGACATCATCCACCTGATCCTGACGCTGTCGCAGTGGATCGCCAACGATCCCGACGTGGCCCCCTACCTGCAGGTTGTCATGATCGAGAACTACAACGTCACCGCTGCCGAGCGCGTGATTCCCGCCGCTGACATCTCCGAGCAGATCAGCCTGGCTTCCAAGGAGGCGAGCGGCACCTCCAACATGAAGTTCATGCTCAACGGCGCCCTGACCCTGTGCACGCTCGACGGCGCCAACGTGGAGATTGCCGAGCTCGTTGGCGACGAGAACATTTACACCTTTGGTGCCTCGTCCAAGTGGGTCGAGCAGCTCTACGCCGACGGCACCTATGACGCCGGCGCGCTCTACCGCAAGCCCGGCATTAAGCTGCTGGTGGACTTTATCACCAACCCCGCCTTTATGGCGACCGGCAACGCGGAGCGCCTGCAACGTCTGCACGACGACATCAAGGGCAAGGACTGGTTCATGGCCCTGCTCGACATTGAGGAGTACATCCAGACCAAGGAGCGTGTGCTGGCCGACTACGAGGACCAGGACGCCTGGATGCGCAAGGCGCTGATCAACATCGCCAACGCCGGCACCTTCTCGTCCGACCGTACCATCTCGCAGTACAACGACGAGATTTGGCACCTGAGCTAATTCGCTTCCCCTACCCATCCTCTTGAGAAACGGAGTCGTGGCAACACGGCTCCGTTTTTCGTGCCCGCACGTTACCCTGCAACCCGACTCGACCGAAGAATCTCGATCTGTAACAGCTACTCGGTAAAAACGGCCCCAGCTGTTACAGATTGAGACATACCGGCCCCTCCCCTTGGGTTTATCTCAATCTGTAACATCTAGCAGCTGAAATTCGCCTTTGGTGTTACAGATTTAGATGAAATGGTTAGCTCGGCGGAACCGTCTCGATCTGTAACATCTAACGTCCGAAATCGGCCCTACCTGTTACAGATCGAGACAAACGACCGGTCAGACAATCCCAACACAAAGAAAGGCTTCCCTCTCGCCCAGTGGACGGGAGGGGAGCCTTATATGTGACCGCGGCAAAAGGATGGCAATACCGCAGTCGCCCAAAGGGAGGGCCTGGATGCCCGGGCCTAGATAAGGTTCTTGCCAGAGACCTTATCGAAGAGATGGGTCGCGTTCTTCTCGAACTTGAACCAGATGGTGTCGCCAGCCTTGAGCGCACCCTTGGCCTCAAGGTCGACAACGGGAATAATCAGGACGAACTGGCCGTCGGGAGCGGTCACGTGCACATGCTCGGTCGAACCCATGAGCTCGGTCACCTCGACGGTGCCCTGGAGCGCACCCTCCTCGCCCTTGTCGGCAAGCAAGATCTGCTCGGGGCGCACGCCGGCCGTGATCTCCTTCACGTCGCCGTCGTCCCAGTTGAGAGCAAGCTGAGCGCAAGTCTCGGGAGCGAGCGCCACGTTCATGTCCTCGGTCTTGACGGTAAAGCCGTTGCCCGAGCGTACCAGCTGGGCATCGAAGAAGTTCATCTGCGGCACGCCGATAAAGCCGGCGACGAAGATGTTCGCGGGGTGGTTGAAGACCTCCTGCGGGGTGGCGATCTGCTGAACGACGCCGTCCTTCATGACCACGATGCGGTCGCCGAGGGTCATGGCCTCGGTCTGGTCGTGGGTGACGTAGATGAAGGTGCCCTTGATCTCGTGGCGCAGCTTGATGAGCTCGGCGCGCATCTGGTTACGGAGCTTGGCGTCCAGGTTGGACACTGTCTCTTATACACATCTGACGCTGCCGA
>CABSMB010000036.1 GCA_902478705.1 uncultured Collinsella sp.
CGACATTATCGTGCTGGCCTGCTACCCCGAGGCCTGCATCGAGTGGCTCGAGGCGCACGCCCAGGCGCTCGCCGACGCCACCGATACCGAGGCAATCATGGGCCCCGTGGTGATCGACACCGTGGGCGTCAAGGGCATCGTGTGCGAGCGCGCCTTCGAGCTTGCCCGCGAGCACGGTTTTTACTTTGTGGGCGCGCACCCCATGGCGGGCACGCAGTTCTCGGGCTACGCGCATTCCCGCGCCGACCTGTTCCAGGGCGCACCGCTCGTGCTTGTGCCGCCCGCGGTGGACGACGCACTTAAGCTGGAGCTTTTGGGCCAGGTACGCGAGATGGTGCGGCCCCTGGGCTTTGGCAAGTTCAGCGTGACCAGCGCCGCCGAGCACGACCGCGTCATCGCCTTTACGAGCCAACTCGCGCACGTTGTCTCCAACGCCTACGTTAAGAGCCCGACCGCCCAAGTCCACCACGGTTTTTCGGCCGGCAGCTACCGCGATCTCACCCGTGTGGCGCACCTCAACCCGCAGATGTGGTCCGAGCTCATGATCGACGACGCCGACGCGCTCGCCTTCGAGATCGACCATCTGATCGAATCGCTCGGCGCCTACAGCCGCGCGCTCAAGGACCGCGACCAGCGCTATCTGGAGAATCACCTTGCCGAGGGCGACCGCATCAAGCGCGCGCTCGACGACGAGGCCTCCCACTAGACCACCTATCACGCCAGGTCGAAAGGACCGAAGCTTATGGCGATTACCATCGATATCGACACCGCACGCCCCTACCAGGTGCATGTGGGCACGTTTTTGCTGGAGCAGGCGGGCCCGCTCGTACGCGCCCCCGCCGGCGGCTCCCGCGCCGTCATCGTGACGGACACCAACGTAGGTCCCCTCTACCAGATGCCCGTCAAGCAGAGCCTGGAGGAAGCTGGCTATGAGGTGAGCATCTGCACCTTCGAGGCCGGCGAGGCCCATAAGCGTGCCGAGACCTACGTTGCCATCTTGGAGTTTGTGGCCGAGCACGAGCTTTCGCGCTCCGATGTGATCGTTGCGCTCGGCGGCGGCGTCGTGGGCGACGTGGCCGGCTTTGTGGCCGCCACCTACATGCGCGGCTGCAAGTTTGTGCAGATCCCCACGAGCCTGCTTGCCATGGTGGATTCGTCGGTCGGCGGCAAGACGGCCATCGACCTGGCCGCCGGCAAGAACCTCGCCGGCGCGTTTTGGCAGCCGAGCGTGGTTATCGCCGATGTGGGGTGCCTGGCCACCCTCACGCCCGAGCAGTTCGCCGACGGCTGCGGCGAAGTCGTCAAGCATGCCGTGATCGCCGATCCGGAGCTCTTCGCCGAGCTGGAGAAGACCCCGCTCACGCTTGAGCTGCTCAACCGCGACGTCGCCCGTGTGGCGATCATCATCGCCCGCAATATCGACATTAAGCGCGCCGTGGTCGTTGCCGACGAGCGCGAAACCAATCGGCGCAAGCTCCTCAACTTTGGACACAGCGCCGGACACGCCGTCGAGGCCTGCGAGCATTTTGAGCTCGGCCACGGCAACTGCGTGTCGATCGGCATGGGCATCATCACGCGCGCCGCGGCCCTGCATGGCGTTTGCGACGCCGAGCTGCCCGATCGCATTGAGGAGCTCTGCGCCCGTCACGGTCTCAAGACCCGCTGTGACTTGGATGCCGACGCCGTTTTTGCCGAGGCGCTCCACGACAAAAAGCGCACGGGCGACACCATCGACCTGGTGATTCCGCACGACATTGGGCGCTGCAGCATCGACCGCACGCCGCTTACCACCTTCCACGATTTAATTGCCGAGGGCCTCGGCCAGAAGGGAGACGCTTCCGCATGCTAGCCCGCATCACCCCGTCCCCGCTCAAGGGCACCGTTCCCGCCATCGCGTCAAAATCGATGGCGCATCGCCTCATCATCTGCGCCGCACTTGCCAACGGCGAGACGCACGTAACTTGCAACACCACCTGCGCGGACATTGAGGCCACCGTACGCTGCCTCACGGCGCTCGGCGCCCGCATTGAGTCCGTCGAGGACGGCTTCCAGGTCCACCCCACCATGAAGAGCGTTGAATTTGGCCTGCTCAAGGCCCTTGCCGGCGGCACGCTCGACTGCGGTGAGAGTGGCTCCACGCTGCGCTTTATGCTGCCCGTCGCCTGCGCGCTGGGTGCGGAGGCCACCTTTGTGGGCCAGGGTCGCCTGGGCGCCCGCCCGCTCTCCCCGCTCTCGGACGAGATCATTGCCGCCGGCTGCGACCTGCAGGGTCTGGGCGGTTTTCCGCTCAAGACGAGCGGCCGCATGCGCCCGGGCACTTTTGTGCTGCCGGGCAACGTGAGCTCGCAGTACATCTCCGGCCTGCTGCTGGCAGCCCCGCTGCTGGCACAGCCCTCCTGCGTGCAGGTGACCGGCCTCATCGAGAGCCGCCCCTACATCAACCTGACGATTCAAGCCATGAAGGCCTTCGGCGTCGAAGTCAATGTTGAGCGTATTCCGGCCAAGGACGGCCAGCCCGAGGTCACGAACTTCCGCGTGAGCAGCGGCTCGTACCGCACACCCGGCAGCGTGGCCGTCGAGGGCGACTGGTCCAACGCCGCCTTTTGGCTGTGCGCAGGCGCCATCGGCACCGACCCCATCACCGTTGAGGGCGTGTCGCTGAGCTCCGCGCAGGGCGACCGCAACGTGCTCGCCGCGCTCTCGCGCTTTGGCGCCCGCATCGTGCGCTCCACTAACGCCGCCACCGTGCAGTCCGACAAGCTCGCCGGCTTTGAGATGAGCGCCCACGATATCCCCGATCTGGTGCCCGTCATCTCTGCCGTGGCCTCGCTGGCGCAGGGCCGCACATTCATCCGCGACTGCGCGCGTCTGCGCATCAAGGAATCCGATCGCCTGGTCACCACCACCCGCGAGCTCACCGCGCTGGGCGCACAGGTGCGCATTGCCGGCGACGACCTCATCATCAAGGGCGTCGATGCCTTTACCGGCGGCGAGGTCGATTCGCACAACGACCATCGCATCGCCATGATGGCCGCTATCGCCGCGAGCCGCGCTACCGGCGAGGTCGTGATCCACGGCGCCGAGGCCGTCAACAAGTCCTATCCCGATTTCTTCAACCACTACCGTCTGCTGGGCGGCAAGGTCACGCTCGAGGAGGAATAGCATGTCCTCGACCTTTGGCAACGTCTTGCATCTGAGCATCTTTGGCCAGTCGCACTCCCCCGCCATCGGCAGCTCGCTCGATGGCATTCCGGCAGGTATCGCCGTTGACCTGGAACAGCTGCAGACCTTTTTGGACCGTCGCGCCCCCGGCCGTGACGAGACCGCGACCAAGCGCCGCGAGGCCGATGCCGCGCACATCATCGCCGGCGTGATCGATGGACACACCACCGGCGCACCCATCGCAGCGATCATCGAGAACACCAACACGCGCTCCAAGGACTACTCCGAACTGCGCCGCAAGCCCCGCCCAGGCCATGCGGATTTCCCGGCGCGCGTGAAGTACCACAACATGCACGACGTCGCCGGCGGCGGACACTTCTCCGGCCGCCTAACGGCGCCCTTGTGCATCGCCGGTGGCATTGCGCTGCAGGCTCTCGAGGCCCGTGGCATAAAGGTCATGGCGCACGTGGCGCAGATCGGCGGCATCTCCGACCTGCCCATGGACGATATGGTCTACCGCGAGGCCGACCGCAAGGCGATCCTGGAGAACGACCTGCCGTGCATCGATCCTGCCGCCGCCGGCCGCATGCGCGAGGAAATCCTGGCCGCGCGCGATGAGCTCGACAGCATTGGCGGCATCGTGGAGTGCGGCATCTACGGCCTGCCCGCGGGCATCGGCGACCCCATGTTCGACGGCATCGAGAACCGCATCGCGCAAATCGCGTTTGGCATGCCCGCCGTAAAGGGCGTGGAGTTTGGCATGGGCTTTGCCGTGGCCGCCATGCGCGGCAGCGAGAACAACGACCCGTATCGTATAGACGCCGAGACCGGCAAGATCGAGGTCGAGTCCAATAATGCCGGCGGCATCCTGGGCGGCATTTCGACCGGCGCGCCCGTCATGTGGCGCATGGCCGTAAAGCCGACGCCCTCCATCGGCCGTGAGCAGCAGACCGTGGACATGGATGCCATGGAAAATGCCGAGCTCTCGGTCCACGGCCGCCACGATCCCTGCATCGTCCCGCGCGCCGTCCCCGTAGCCGAAGCAGCCGCAGCCCTGGCCATCTGGGACGCCCTCCTCGAGGACGCCGCCCAGCGCTAACCCACTGACCCCACACCCACCCCGACACGTGAAAGGGGTCCCTATGGACCTTGCTGACATCCGCCAGGCCATCGATGGCATCGACACCACGCTTCTCAACAGCTTTGTCGAGCGCATGGACATTGCCACCGAGGTCGCCAAGTCAAAAATCGAGATGGGCAAGGCCGTCTTCGACCCCGCCCGCGAGCGCTCCAAGCTCAACAACCTCGCCGGTCGCGCGCCCGAGCGCTATGAAGCGCAAACTATCACGCTGTTCCGCCTCCTCATGAGCATGAGCAAGGCCGAGCAGCAGCGCTACATCAACGAGCTCAAGGGCATGACGGTCTCGCAGAAGGCGCACGCCACCGCAGCGCCCCTCGACACGCCCTTCCCCCAGACGGCCAGCGTCGCCTGTCAGGGCGTCGAGGGCGCTTACAGCCAAATCGCCGCGTGCAAGCTCTTCGACGTGCCCGATATCGCGTTCTTCGAGACCTTCGAGGGCGTCATGCGCGCTGTGCGCGACGGCTTCTGCGAGTTTGGCGTGCTGCCTATCGAAAACTCCACCGCCGGCTCCGTCAACGCCGTCTACGACCTGCTTGCCCAGTTCGACTTCCACATCGTGCGCTCGCTACGCCTCAAGATCGACCACAACCTGCTTGTAAAGCCCGGCACCAAGCTGCAGGACGTGCGCGAGGTCTACAGCCACGGCCAGGCCATCGCCCAGTGCGCGGGCTTTATCGAGGCGCACAGCCTGCACGCCACCAAGTATCCCAACACGGCCATGTCGGCCGAGATGGTCGCCAACTCCGAGCACACCGACGTCGCCGCTATCGCCTCGCGCAGCTGCGCGTCGCTCTACGGTCTGGAGGTGCTGGAGCCCAACATTCAGGACTCGGACAACAACTACACGCGCTTCGTCGTCATCAGCAGCGTGCCTCGCGTCTACCCCGGCGCCAACCGCACCTCGCTCATGATCACCACAGCCAACGAACCGGGCGCTCTCTACCGCGTGCTCGAGCGCTTCTACGCGCTCAACATCAACCTCATCAAGCTCGAGAGCCGCCCCATCCCCGGGCGCGACTTTGAGTTTATGTTCTACTTTGACCTGGACTGCCCCTTTGGCAGCAAGGCCCTCGACGACTTACTCGATTCCATCGACGACGTGTGCGAAAGCTTTACCTACTTTGGCAGCTACACGGAGGTGCTCTAGATGACCGATACCGCCGCTACCCGCCCCTACGGCTTGCTGGGCCGTGTGCTGGGCCACAGCTACACCCCGACCATCTACAAGGAGCTCGCGGGCCTGGAGTACGTGCGCTTTGAGCGCGAGCCCGAGGACCTCGAGGCCTTTATAACGGGCGACGAATGGGAGGGCACCAACGTGACCATCCCCTACAAGCGCGCCGTCATGGAGTACCTGGACGAACTGAGCCCGCTTGCCGAACGCATGGGCAACGTCAACACGATCACGCGTCTGGCCGACGGTCGCCTGCGCGGCGACAACACCGACTACTTCGGTTTCCAGTGCCTGGTCGAGGAACTGGGTGTTGAAGTTGCCGGCAAGAAGGCTCTCGTGCTCGGCGCCACCGGAGGCGCCGGCACCACGGCAAGTATGGTGCTGGGCGACCTGGGCGCGATCGTTGTGCCCGTGGGACGCACGAGCGAGGTCAACTACAACAACATCGCGCAGCAGTCCGACGCCGCGCTGCTCGTCAACTGCACGCCCGCCGGCATGTTCCCCCACTGCCCCGACGCGCCTTGCACGCTCGAGGGGCTCAATGCGCTCGAGGGCGTCATCGATATCGTCTACAACCCCGCCCGCACGGGAATCATGCTCGAGGCCGAGCGCCGCGGCATCCCCTGCATCGGCGGCCTGCTGATGCTCGTGGCCCAGGCAGCGCAGGCCGTCGAGCGCTACACCGGCATGGTCACCCCGCGCGAGCGCATCCTGGACGTAACGGAGCGCCTGTCCAGGCATGAGCAGAACATCGCACTGATCGGCATGCCGGGCTCGGGCAAAACCCGCGTGGGCGAGCAGATCGCCCTTCTTACCGGCCGCGAGCATATCGACCTGGACCGCGCCCTCGAGGATCGCCTCGGCATGCCCTGCGCCGACTTTATCGTCGAGCGCGGTGAACCGGCCTTCCGCGAGCAGGAGACGGCAGTCCTGGCCGACATCTCCAAACGTAGCGGACTGGTGTTGTCCACCGGCGGTGGCGTCGTCACGCGCGACGAGAACTACCCGCTGCTGCACCAGAACAGCCAGATTGTGATGCTCAACCGCAAGCTCGATGAGCTCGCCCACAAGGGCCGCCCCATCACCGCTCGCGACGGCATCGATAAGCTGGCCGAGCAGCGCATGCCGCGCTACCGCGCCTGGGCGGACTTCATCATCGACTCGCGCGACTGCGCCGCCAACACCGCCCGAGCCCTCCTCGACACCCTCTAACCTACCAAAAAGGGACAGGTTAATTTTGGCAGGTTTTATCTGGGCAAATGCCGCAGACTGTAAGCCCCGCCGCCAACCAGACCACAAAGGACGCAACCATGAAAGCTCTCGTCATCAACGGACCCAACCTCAACATGCTCGGCATTCGCGAGCCGGGCATCTACGGCAGCGACAACTACGACCGCTTGGTCCAGATCTGCAAGGAGGCCGGCGCCGCACAGGGCTTCGACGAGGTCGAGGTCTTCCAGTCCAACCACGAGGGCAGCATCGTAGACAAGATCCAGGAGGCATACGGCAAGGTCGACGGCATCGTCATCAACCCGGCGGCTTACACGCACACGAGTGTGGCGATTCTGGACGCCCTCAAGGCCGTCGCCATCCCCGCCGTCGAGGTCCACATCAGTGCCGTCGAGACGCGCGAGGACTTCCGCCAGGTTAGCTACGCCCGCCTGGCCTGCTTTGCCACCATCACCGGTGAAGGCCTCCAGGGCTACGCCCATGCGTTGGAGCTGCTGAAAGAGCATCTGCTACACTAATCCCTGGGACAAAAAATCAGGTTTGTTTGTCCCAAAACTTAAGTAACTGTTCGATTGACATACAAAGGAGCATATCCATGTCCCAGTACGATTACCTCGTCGTCGGTGCCGGCCTTTCGGGCGCCGTCTTTGCCAATGCCGCCAAGCGCGCTGGAAAGTCGGTCCTAGTCATCGATCGCCGCGACCACATCGCCGGCAACATCTACACCGAGGACGTCGAGGGCATCCAGGTCCACCGTTACGGCGCGCACATCTTCCACACCTCCATGAAGGACGTCTGGGACTATGTCAATCGCTTTGCCGAGTTCAACAACTACGTCAACTCGCCGGTCGCCAACTTCCACGGCAACATGTACAACATGCCCTTTAACATGAACACCTTCGCCAAGATGTGGCCGGGCGTCGTCACGCCGGCCGATGCCAAGGCAAAGATCGCCGAGCAGGTAGCCGCCGAGAACATTGGCGAGCCGGCAAACCTTGAGGAGCAGGCGCTGTCCCTCGTGGGCCGCGACATCTTCGAGACGCTCGTGAAGGGCTACACCGAAAAGCAGTGGGGCCGCGACTGCAAGGACCTGCCCGCAAGCATCATCAAGCGCCTCCCCTGCCGCTTTACCTACGACAACAACTACTTTAACGACCGCTACCAGGGCATCCCCATGGGCGGCTACACCAAGATGGTCGCTAACATGCTCGAAGGCGTCGAGGTGCGTTGCGGCGTGGAGTACAAGGAGCTGATCGCCGCCGAGCCCGATATCGCCGCCAAGACGATCTACTGCGGCCCCATCGACGCGTTCTATGACTTTAAGCTGGGCACACTCGAGTACCGCAGCCTGCGCTTTGAGACCGAGACGCTCGACGAGCGGGACCACCAAGGCGTTGCCGTGGTCAACTACACCGAGCGCGAGATCCCCTACACGCGCATCATTGAGCACAAGCACTTTGAGTTTGGCACGCAGGACAAGACCGTCATCACGCGCGAGTACCCGGCCGACTGGAAGCCCGGCGACGAGCCCTACTACCCCATCAACGATGCCAAGAACGAGGCACTGTACAAGCAGTACGAGGAGCTGGCAGCGCAAGAGGGCGACGTGATCTTCGCCGGTCGCCTGGGCGGCTACAAGTACTACGACATGGACAAGGCCATCGCCGCGGCCTTCGAGCTCGTCCGCAACGAGCTAGGCGTGGAGCCCACGGAGGCGTAAGGGCTCAAAACGGGCCTCTTCGCGAGCCGAAAACAGCACAATCAGGCACGCCAACGCCGGCAGAAGCAATTTAGCCTCTGCCGGCATTTTAACATGGAGACGGAATTGGCTGTTCTGTCCATTATCTAGCCGAGGTTTTGAAGGAGTATGGTCTGCCGCAGGGGCAAAAAACGGAAA
>CABSMB010000037.1 GCA_902478705.1 uncultured Collinsella sp.
AGCCACTTTGGAGCTCAACGAAGCTCCCAAGTCGACAACCGAAGAAGCCGCTGACCAGCCCGAGACGTCTGCGTTCCAAAACAGCGATGTCTTTGGCGACGAGGCCGAGGACGATCAACCCAACGATCAAGACACCACCGAGTCGACACCGGAGCCCGAGACGCCGCAGCCCGCCATCTCGCTCACGGTCGTCTATGACCCCGAGAACGCCAACGCCGGCATCACCACCATGGCCTCCACGCCCATCGAGGCAAAGTCGAGCGTCGAGAACGAGAACGCGACGCAGGTTGAGGTTGAAACCTCAGCTGCAGACGCGCCCATCACCGTGGAGCCCGCAGATTCCACGACCAAGCCGGAAACGACGCCGGAGCCCACACCCGTCATCGAATCCGTGCCCACTTCTGCTTGCGGCCAAATTCCCGCACCGGCATCGTCTCCGGCCCCCGCTGCAGCACCGGCCCCCGCACCCGCAGCACCGACCATCCCCGAGGACTTCCCCATCGATTTCGCAACCGAGGTCTTCTGCCCCGGCCCGCTTCTGCACCAGCTGTCGACCTATCTCCCCTACGGCGCCGACACGCTCGGCATCGTCGGCGAGTACTACTGGATCGCCCGCGAGCGCGGTACCATCGAGGCCGCACGAAACCGCGCAAGCTTCCCCCTGCGCTACACGCAGGCCGGCGAGCGCCACGAAGTCACCGTGCGCATCCGCCGCAACACCGCCGGCGGTCTCGGAGCCGCCTGGACCATCGATAAAGTCGAAGAACCCGAGCAGTAACGACAAACGGCTCAAATCCAAATCAGGATTTGAGCCGTTTTTATTTGTTGATGTTGCGAAACCAACAGCGAGCGGGTCGCAAGTGCCCCAGGTTGGCGTGAAAGAGGAGCGACGCGTACTTCGGTACGCGAAGCGACGGCTTGAACGGCAAGACGGGGTGTTTGCGGCCCGCGCAGCGTCGAGCAGTTACGCGGTTTGGAAAACCGCGTAACGATCTAGTCGCGCGTCAGCTTGCGGTGGATACGATGCGGTTGGGCTGCGTCCTCGCCCAGGCGCTCGATACGGTTGGCCTGATAGGCCTCGAAGTTGCCCTCGAACCAATACCAGTTGCCCGGATTCTCGTCGGTGCCCTCCCACGCCAGAATGTGCGTGGCGACGCGGTCCAGGAACATACGATCGTGGCTAATGACCACCGAGCAGCCCGGGAACTCGAGCAGCGCCGCTTCGAGCGAGGACAGCGTCTCGACGTCGAGGTCGTTCGTGGGCTCGTCGAGGAGCAGCAAGTTGCCGCCCTGCTTGAGCGTAAGCGCCAAGTTCAGACGGTTGCGCTCGCCACCGGAAAGTACGCCAGCGCGCTTCTGCTGGTCCTGGCCCTTAAAGCCAAAGCTCGCCACATAAGCGCGGCTCGGAACCTCGGTCTCGCCGACCATCATGTGGTCCAGGCCGTCCGAGACGACCTCCCACAGGTTCTTATCGGGGTCGATGCCGGAACGGTTCTGGTCGACGTAAGAAATCTTGACGGTCTCGCCCACCTCGAGCTCGCCCGAAGTCAGCGGCTCCAGACCCACAATCGTCTTGAACAGCGTGGTCTTACCGACACCGTTGGGGCCGATGA
This sequence comes from uncultured Collinsella sp., assembly GCA_902478705.1. GTDB lineage: Bacteria > Actinomycetota > Coriobacteriia > Coriobacteriales > Coriobacteriaceae > Collinsella. Next base: position 1,614 of record CABSMB010000037.1, read on the forward strand.
CGCCCACGATGCCGTTGCGCGGCAGGGTGAACGAAAGGTCATCGATGAGCACGCGGCCATCGAACTCCTTGTGCAGGTGATGAGCCTCGAGCACCTTGTTGCCCAAACGCGGGCCCACAGGAATGCGGATGTCGGTCCAGTCGAGCTTCTGGCTTGCGCGAGCCTCGGCCTCCATCTCCTCGTAGCGAGCCAGACGGGCCTTGTTCTTGGCCTGGCGAGCCTTGGGCGAGCTGCGTACCCACTCGAGCTCAGCCTCCATGCGCTTGGCGAGCTTGGCGTCGCGGTTGCCCTGCGCCTCGATACGGGCGGCCTTGGTCTCCAGATACGTGGAGTAGTTGCCCTTGTAGGGATAAAGGTGACCGCGGTCGACCTCGCAGATCCACTCGGCAACGTTATCCAGGAAGTAGCGATCGTGTGTGACGGCAAGCACCGCGCCCTGGTAGTTGTGCAGGAAGTGCTCGAGCCAAAGGATCGACTCGGCGTCCAGGTGGTTCGTGGGCTCGTCGAGCAGCAGCAGGTCGGGAGCCTCGAGCAGCAGCTTGCACAGGGCCACGCGGCGGCGCTCGCCGCCAGAGAGCACGTTGACCGGCATGTCGGAATCGGGCAGCTGCAGGGCGTCCATGGCCTGGCCGAGCTTGGAATCGATATCCCAGCCGTCGGCGGCGTCAATCTCGTCCTGGAGCTTGCCCATCTCGGCCATGAGGGCGTCCATGTCGCAATCCGGGTCGCACATCTCCTCGCCGATCTTATTGAAGCGATCGACCTTGGCGATCATGTCGCCAAATGCCATGCGCACGTTCTCGATGACGGTCTTGTCGTCGTCGAGCGGCGGCTCCTGCTGCAGGATGCCCACGGTGTAGCCGGGGGTGAGTCTGGCATCACCGTTGGAGACCTCCTCGATGCCGGCCATGATCTTGAGCAGGGTCGACTTGCCCATGCCGTTGGGACCCACAACGCCGATCTTGGCACCGGGGTAGAAGCTCAGGGTCACGTCGTCAAGGATTACCTTGTCGCCATGGGCCTTACGAGCCTGATACATCTGGTAGATAAACTCCGCCATTTGTCTGTTTTATCCTTTCTACCTGTTGTTTCCCTATTCTTGATTCGCTCTAGTGGAAACGAAATGAGAAAACTAGCTCTGAAACTTAACGAAAAAGGGGCATGGTTGCCCATACCCCCTAATACTACCTGGGAAAAATCCCCCAGAACATACCATGAACTGCGTACGCTAGTTTTCCGCAACCTTAACGAGCGGCTCGCTGCGATTTGCGCCACAGCAGATACGAGTAGACGTAGACGGCTCCGACCGAACCAAACGCCAGAACCGCAATCACTGCGGCGACGACTTCACTCGAAAGCACGCTGCCCGCCACGCCCATCACAATCAGGCCAACACCCAGCACCATAAAGCAGGCACCGCCAAAGCGCTGCGTACGGCGCCAGTTCTCGGGATCGGCAAGTGCCCAGGGCGTCTTGATACCGAGCGTATAGTTCTGCTTCACACGCGGCAAGTAGTTGCCTACGCCGATGAACAGCAAACCGATAGCACCGGAAATCAGCACGTTGACCGAACCGACCGCCGGCACCACGCCCCAGACCGTAAGCTCACCCAACCAGCTTACGGCACACATGAACAAGGTGAAGGCGATTACGAAGCCCTGGTAGAACTTGCCCGAGGTTCGATATGCCTCACCTTTGGGGTCGATACGCGGCACCACGCAGAACATTGCGAGAAGCGCCAGAGGCAGCACGCCGAGCGCGGAGGCCATCCAGCTAGGACCCCAACCGTCGACGGCGCCGTTCGCGCCCCAGTGCGTGGGAATCTGCGCAGGCAAGCTCGGCATCACCATGAGGTGCGCTACGACATTGGCGACGCACAGAGCGACCAGCGCAATCCACACGCGCGACGATACCCCCGTGGGGTGAATGCCCTTGTTTTCGTTATTCATCCTTATCACCTTCAGTGTTTGTAAAGCCCATAAACCAACCGATCAAGTCCTGCATGACGGTGGTATTTAAGCTGTAAACGATGTTTTGGCCATGACGTTCGTCGGTCACCAACCCGGCGTTTTTGAGCGTCGCCAAGTGATGGCTCAATGACGGCTTGCTGATGTCAAAATGCTCGGCAAGCTCCCCGGCCGTGCAATTGCCCTCGCGCAGCAGTTCCAAAATACGCCGCCGCGTAGGATCGGCCAGCGCTTTAAAACCCTCTCCCGGCATAGGACCTCCTCTCAGTATTTCGCTCGACGCGCACACTATACTCGATATTTAGATGTTTGTCTAACTATCTAATCACATTGTTTCAAACCGTACCAAAGTAAACGCCATCGCAACCTATGGGCACTTACCTATAATGGCGATAGCTAAAACACGATTCGCTTCCCCATCGGAGGATGTTTATGACCGAAACCGCTGCCGCTCTCGTCGAGACGCGCGATACCAAGCTCGAGATCATCATGGGCCGAGAGGCACTCGATAAGCTCGCCAACGCCACGGTGCTGGTGCTCGGCTGCGGAGGCGTAGGCTCCAACTGCTGCGAGGCACTTGCCCGCGGCGGCATTGGTCATTTCGTCATTCTTGACAAGGACATCATCGCTCCAAGCAATATCAATCGCCAGGCCATCGCCTTTCACAGCACCGTCGGCAAGCGAAAAGTGGACGTGATGGAAGCCATGATCCACGATATCAATCCCGCCGCCACCGTTATCAAGCGCACCGAATACCTGCTCAGCGACAACATCGACGAGTTCTTTGCGAGCGTTTTTGAGCAGACGGGCGGCAAGCTCGACTACGTCGTCGACGCCATCGACACCATCTCGGCCAAGCTCACCATTGCCAAATATGCTCAGGACCACGAGATTCGTTTGGTTAGCTCCATGGGCGGGGCCAACAAACTCCATCCCGAGTGCCTCCGCTTTGCCGACATTTTCGATACGGTACGTGACCCCATGAGCCGCATTATGCGCAAAGAATGTAAGAAGCGCGGAATCAAAAGCCTGCACGTGCTGTTTAGCTGCGAGGAATCGGTTAAGACCCAACCCCGCGACCCTTCCAACATCCACGAGCGTACCGAGTTGGGTACCGCCAGCTTTATGCCGCCCATCATGGGTCAGATGATTGCCGGCGAGGTTATCCGCCAGATCAGCGGGCGCGGCACCGAGCGCGTGCGCGCCGACGGCCAACGCCTGGACTAACAGGATGTCCTGCGATGGAACCGCAATTCTTTGACACGCATTGTCATCTTGATTTGATGCTCGGCCCCGATGCTGCAGCCAGTGAGTCGGCGGCGTTGGGTCTGGGGCTCTTTGACTGCGGGGTCGACCCGCGCGACTTCGCGGCAGCAAAAAAGCGGGCCAGCCGCTACCCAAACATTATCGCGGGCGCCGGCCTCCATCCCTGGTGGATCGCCGACGGTCGATGCGGTCCTGCCGAAGTCGATCTGCTTTGCGAAGTTGCTGCCCAAGAGCGCTACATCGGCGAGGTGGGACTCGACTTTTCCGCGCGCTTTGCTGGAAGCGAACCGCTACAAATACAGGCATTTGACCGGCTCTGCGACTCACTCGTGCAGCGTTCTCTTGCCGGGCGCGTGATATCAATTCACGCCGTTCGTTCGGCAGGAACCGTACTGGACGTCCTCGAATCGCATGGACTACTCATCTCAAACCCCGACTCCCCCGCTATCATCTTCCACTGGTTTAGCGACGCTTCGGACGAACTCGCGCGCGCGCGTAATGCGGGCTGCTATTTTTCCGTGAACGAGCGTATGCTCGCCACCAAGCGTGGACGCGAATATGTACGACAGATTCCACTCGACCGTTTACTACTCGAGACCGATGCACCGGCGGAGACAAACACAGAAACAAGCGCACAGTCGCTCATCAGATCGCTCACATGGACCTCTGAACGCATCGCCTCACTCAAAAACTGTGATACAAAGCGCATCGAATCGGCAGCTTTAACAAATGCACGCTCTGTTTTTGGCCTTCGCTAACCCCTGTGTGCAAAAAATGCCAAATATGAGTACTGTTGCAAATCTAGTCACATTATTTACGGCAAAATAACATCTTGATAATGCACAGCGGTTCATTATCAAGATGCTTAAAATCATTTTTAGCAGGTTTTAATCGCTCGCAGACACCCAACTAGGCTCTCAAAAGCTTGATTTCGCTGCGACTAAATTAGTAACAGTACTCATATTTGGCATTTTTTGCACACGAGGTCCCGGGGAGGCGACAATTCGACTCCCCGGGACTGTTCACCTATTCGGAAATCGGCGCTCCATGGCCCCAGGAGCCTTCCATGCCGCATACGGTCGAAGCAAACCCCGCCGCAAAGTCGAGTGCGCGCTCGATGGCCTCGGCACCATCCTCGCCACGCTTGGCGGAATCGAGATAGCACATCAGGAACGAAGTCAGGAACGAGTCGCCCGCACCCATGGTGTCCTTCATGTCTGCCACGGGCTTGGCATGCTGCCGATAGTAACGCTCGCCGTCATAGGCAATACAGCCCTCAGCGCCAGCCGTTGCGGATACAAAACATGGGCCCAAGCCCTTCACCCAGGCAAGGCGCTCGCGAATCTCATCCTCGCTCGCAGCGTCTGCCGCGCTAAAGAACGCGAAGTCAACGTAGGGAGCAATCTGCTCGTAGTACTCGTCGGTCGAATCGTCCGAGAAGTCAAACGAAACCGTGATGCCCGCGGCCTTCAACTTGGGAAGTTCACGCTCGGTAAAGCAATAGTTGCCCGAATGAACCACATCGAACTGCTTCATGTACGAAAGGTCAAAGCGATCGAGGACATAGCGCGCATCGCCACGGATACCGCCCTCGTTGGAGCCAAGGAAGACACGATCACCATCAACCACAGTAACGCGTGCCGCACCGTTCTCGCCGATGAGCTGCTTGCATTTGGCTAGTTCAACGTCCTCATCCTCAAGACTCGCAATCACATGCTCGGCAGCAGCGTCATTACCAAAGATGCCCGTATACGCGGAGCGCGCGGCTCCGCATTTCTTGGCATACACGGCAAAGTTCACCGCATTGCCACCCGGATACATTGTGTGGATATGCTCGTAGCGGTCGACGACGTTGTCGCCAAACCCCAGTGCGCTCACGTTAAATGCCATGACGCCACCTCTCTCTTATGTCAACGGAACCACTGTTGTGACAGCAGTACCGCCCAGGATCTACGCGAGTTCCAGCAGTTCCGGCAGCTGGTCGATAATCTTGTCCGCGGCATCCTGGCTAAAGCCAAAGCGCTCCTCGCGCTTGGCAATGACCGTCAGGCCGGCTCGCTTACCCGCGGTAATACCCGGAACGGAATCTTCAACGCAGCAGCAACGATTCGCGGGCAGCCCCAACAGGTCCAGCGCATGCAGGTAGATGTCGGGCTCGGGCTTGCTCTCCTTAAACTGCTCGCCGCTCACCACATACTCAAAGGCATCCGACAGCCCGCACGCATTGAGCACTTCCTCGATGCTAACCATGGGAGACGAGCTGGCAAGCGCCACGCGAACGCCACGGCGCGGCAGCTCTCGAATCGTATCCACGGCGCCTGGGTTAATCAAAGCCTGATAGTCGCGCGGACGCTTATGCGCCCACTCGTCCCAACGGGCCAACGCTTCCTCGCCAGTGAAATGCCCCTTACCGGCGCGCTCAAACCAATCGACCAGCATATGCAGGAAGAACTGATGCGAGGTACCAACCTGCCCATTCAACTCCTCTTGAGTCAGGTTAAGCCCAAGCTCCTTGGCAAACGCGGCAGTCTCGCCCAGGTAGTAATACTCGGTATCGACAATAACGCCGTCCATGTCAAAGATAACGGCGTCGAACGGAAATGCGGACACGGCACCCTCCCTAACAAAAGGGCGCCTGTAAGCAGGCGCCCGAACCATGCATTATCGGCGATTCTAACCCAGCAGCTTATCCAGCGCCACCGCAATACCGTCTTCGTTGTTATTGGCGGTCACCATCTGGGCTACAGCCTTAACCTCATCGACGGCGTTGCCCATGGCAACACCGGTACCGGCCCACTCAATCATGGACTTGTCGTTCTGGCCGTCGCCAAACGACACGACTTCACTGGCATCGATGCCGAGCTTGGGCAGGGCACCCTCGAGCGCACGGGCCTTGTCGATACCGGGCGCCGTGTACTCAAAGTACCAGTCAGCCGTAAACATGCCCGAAAGCGTCTGAGTAAAGGGCGCGTACATCTCCTCGTGATGCGCTTGCAGATAGGCCGGGTCACCCGCAGTGAGTAGCTTGTCCACGGGATAAGCATCAGCGACCTCATGCAGGCTCTCCACCTCGCGAATCTTAAGATCGCACGCGTCGCGCTCATACTTGACGATATTCTTCTGCGAGCCGTCAGGCAGCGTGATCATGCAATGGTACGAGTCCTCGACGTGCAAATCGCGACCGAGCGAAATCATAGGGATCACGTCAAAATTACGCAGGTGATCAATCAGGCGATGCAATTCGTCGGCAGGCATAGCCTGATCGAACAGCACCTCGTCGGTCTGGGCATCGACGACGTGAGCGCCGTTAAAGGCCACCAGCAGACCGTCGTGGTTTTGAAGGTCGAGCTCCTGCGCCAAGGCGTGCAGCCCCCATGCGGGACGGCCCGAAGCCAAAATGAGCTTAATGCCCGACTCCTGCGCCGCGAGCAGCTTCTCGCGCGTACGCGGGCTAATCACTTTCTGGTCGTTGGTGAGCGTACCGTCGATATCCATCGCGATGGCTTTGATTGCCATATATGCCTCCCTGTCATTGAGTAACCTTGTCTGAGTCATCATACAGAACACCCACGGCGACTCTGCTTGCAACGGACAAAAAGTCATATAGTCCCGAACATGAACGGGACGCCATCTCGGGGCTTAATCGTTCCAGCCCAAACGCCAAGCCACCACATACAAAGCTGACGACGCTAAACGCGGCCGCCCCA
>CABSMB010000038.1 GCA_902478705.1 uncultured Collinsella sp.
GAGCACGTCGGCCTCGTCGGCGGCGATGAGCGAGTCGATAGCACGGACCATCTGGCGGCGGGCATCCTGGCGCTCGGCGCTCTTAAGGAACTCGATACCACGCGTGGGGCTTCCCGCCACGGCGACTGCCATGCGGCAACGTGCGGGGTCCTGACCGGTGGCGCGGCTCACGGCCTGCGCGGCCACGGTGGGCGACACCAGCCGAAACGGCACGCACTGGCAGCGGCTCACAATGGTGGGCAGCATTATGTCGGACGAGGTGCCCAGCAGGATGAACATGACGCCCTCGGGCGGCTCCTCGAGCGTTTTGAGCAGCGCGTTGGCGGTATTGGCGCGCAGCTGCTCGGCACGGTCGATGATGTAGACCTTGGCCTTGGCGCGGATGGGCGCGAGGGGCACGTCGTCGAGTAGCTCGCGAGTTTGCGCGATGAGGTAGCCTGTAGCGCTTTCGGGCGTGTAGTAGTGCACGTCGGGATGCGTATGGCGATCGACACGCACACAGCTGTCGCACGAGCCGCAGCCGTCCTGCTCGCACAGGAAAGCCTGGGCGAGCGCCCACGCGGCGTCGAGCTTGCCGGCGCCGGGCGCGCCCAAAAACAGGTAGGCGTGCGATGCGCGGCCGCTGGCGATAGCGTTGGTCAAAAAGTCGCGCACGCGCTCTTGGGTGTCGAGCTTTGCCAGCAGACTTGCCTGAGCGGGAGCCATGTTACTCAGCCTCCTGGGCGAGCGCGGCAGCAACGGCATCCTGGGGGATGTCGAGACCGTATGCGCGAACCTGCTCGACCGTCTGCGCGAAGACATCTGCGATTGGCGCGGTTGCGTCGATGAGCTTCACGCGGCCTGGCTCTTCGGCCGCAATGGTGCAAAATCCCTGGTAAACACGCTCTTGGAATGCCATGCCCTTGGCCTCCATGCGATCGGCCGCACCGCGGGCGGCCATGCGCAGCGCCGCCTGCTCGGGCGCGATGTGATAGACGAGCGTGAGCGCCGGATGCGTACCGGCGACAGCCAGGTTGTTGGCATCGCGTACCATCTGACGGTCGAGACCATCGGCAAACGCCTGATAGCAAGTCGTGGAATCGTAGAAACGGTCGCACAGGACCACCTTGCCGGCAGCGAGGGCGGGAGCTATGACCTCGTGCACCAGCTGGGCACGCGCGGCTTCGTACAACAACAGCTCGCAGGTATCGCCCATCGCCGTATTGGCGGGATCGAGTAGCAGGGCGCGGATCTTTTCGCTGATGGCGGTGCCGCCCGGCTCGCGCAGAGTTACGACCTGATAGCCAGCGAGGTCGAGCGCGCGGGCGAGAAGGCGCGCCTGCGTGGATTTACCGGCGCCGTCGACGCCCTCGAGCGTGATAAAGCTATGTTGAGCGGGCTCAAAAGCCATGGGCGCAGTCCCTTCCTACAAGGCGCGAAAATACAAGTTATAGCAACCAAGCCATGATACCCCAGCGTCCGGCGCGCCCCAAACCGGACCTAGTCATTGGGGACGTTCTTGAATGACTAGTCGTTGGGGACGTTCTTGTTTGACTAGTCGTTTAAGAACGTCCCTAACGACTAGGTCACATAACTCAGGAGTGGGCGTGGGCGTAGATGGCGGAGGAAATACCGCGCTCGAGGGCGAGGGCCTGTTCGCGTTCGAGGTCTTGGGTGAGGATTGTCAGCACGTAAGGGCGCTCGGCGTAGACGATTGCCGCATCGTGCTGGGCATTCGCCAGGCTGCCCGTTTTGTGCGCGACCGAAACGTCACCGGGAACGCCCTCGACAATACCGCGCGCGTCCTCCTGAGCCAGCAGATATCCGCGAGCCCGTTCGCAGAGCTCGGGCGTCGCGATTGTCCCCGCCGCCAGCCGCTCTAACACCGTCGCGGCATCGCGGGCGCTCGTATAGTTCTCGCGGCCCTGCGCTTGGGCATCGGTGTCCATCATCAGGCGAGCGAGCGCGGTTTTCGTCAACCCCAGCGCAGCGCACGTCTCGTTTACCGTGTCCATTCCCAATCTGCCGATAATGAGGTTCGCCGCGACGTTATCGCTCTGGGCAATCATGGCTCGCAGCAGCTCATCCACGCTGTACGACACGCCCGCACCGCGCGACTGGATTGAACCGCTACCACCCACGATATCTTGCTGCGTTACCGTTATCTGTTCGTCGAGGGACAGCTCGCCCGCCGCCACGGTCTCGAGCGCACAAGCGAGAATGGGAAGCTTGATGATGCTTGCCGCCACACGTCGCGCGTCCGGCGCCACAGCGACTTCACCATCGAGCGAGGCGAACGTTTGAGGATCAAGCGCCACAGCATAGACCGAGGTAGACCCACTATACGGCTCGGCAAGGGCTTCGATATCTTGCTGAAGGCCGGCAATCCAAGAAGCCTGGGAGACAGCTTCCGTCTTTTGAGCAGACGGATGATTCGTTCTTTGTTTGGCGGGGACAGCAGAGCCCTCAGCCTCGTTACGGCGCGCGGCACAACCGCCGAGACTCATCACCGAGGCAAGTGCTCCGGTCAACAGCCCGGCACAAAACATTCGACGCGAGCAATCGCGCACAGCGAGGGGCGCATCCCCCGGCGGGAACCGGAACGCCTCCACGTTGTCGCCGCCACCCCGACCTTGCTCGCCGCAGTACACAGACCCACTCCCCACCATCGCATTTTACCGAGCCGTCGATAAACGGCCGCGCAGGACACCCAGCACGCCGCACTCATTGTGACGCACACAGCGGTCCGGGACGTTGCGCAACAAGTCTCGCGTAACCAGTTGATTCGGCGCGGCCCATCCGCACCTCAACCACCTTATAATCTAGCCAACACACCAAACGAAAGGAACCGCCATGCCCCGGTTTTGCACCCAATGCGGCAAGCTTCTGAAAGACGATGAGCGCTTTTGCACCAGTTGCGGTGCGTCGGTAACCGCCGCTGACCAGGTTTCGCAAGCGCAGGAAGACGCGCCGTTCGTCGAAAACGCCCCCGCACCCGATACCGTCTCCGGCGTCGATGCGACCGCAACTCAGCCCCAGCCGGCAGACGTGACCGTGCAGTCCGCCCATCAGCCCGCGCCCGCTCCCCAGCCGGAAGCTGGCGCGACGCAGCAATGGGCGACGCCAGCCGGCTCCGCACCGCAGCAACCCATTCCGACCGCTGCTCCGCAGGCCGGTGCTCCCGCCGCGCCCAAAAACAACAACGCTCTGTTTATCGGCATCATCGCCGTGCTGGTCGTCGTGATTATCGCGCTCGTCGTGTTCTTTATGATCAAGCCTTTCGACAAGGGCGCCGACGATTCCAAGGGCACAACCATCGAGAAGGTCAAGATCGACCACGATGACGACGATGACGTCTCCGTTAAGGGCGACCCCAACAAGCTTTACGATGACGACGATGACGCCCACGATGCCGCCGCCATCAGCGAGCAGAACGTCTACGACCAGTTAAGCTCCTACTACAGCAGGCTTTCCGATCTTGACCAGCAGGTCCGCGACTGCGCCACCACGTTCAACACGTATTATCTAAAGGATGACCGCAGCTCGCGTCAGTCGGCCAGCGATGCCGCCGAGGCGCTCGAGGATCAGATTAGCGACCTCAAGGACGAGGTCGAGGACCTGGATGTTCCCATCGACTCGCAGAACTACAGCTCGTGGAAAGACATCATCACGCTCTACGACGACCTGGAGAATCGCATCGACGTCATTTGCGACGCTTGGGAGATCAGCCTTGAGTACTCCAGCCCCGCCAACCACAAGGATGAGATCGTGGCGCCGCTGGCGCGCGACAACGTGGCGGGCACCAACGACAACAAGTACCGCCTGGACTTTGAGGACCGCTACCCCGGCGCCAAACCCGTCGAAGTGAAGTAGTCGCCTGCGACGTTCTTACTAGTCGTTGGGGACGTTCTTAAACGACTAGTCATTAAAGAACGTCCCCAATGACTACCCAATGACTATCTAAAAAACGAGCGAGGATTTTGAGGTCCCCGCTCGTTTTTGTTTTGGGTGATGTTTCGACCGTACGGCTACTTGCTGGCAGCGGTCTTCTTGGTAGTCGACTTCTTGGCGGCGGTCGTCTTCTTCGCCGCCGTGGCCTTCTTGGCCGTCGTCTTCTTCGCCGCGCTCGCCTTGGTTGTGGTTTTGCGGCCGCGGGCGGGCTTCTTTTCCTTGGTCGGGCAGTCCATGTTGACGCAGATACGCCACGGGCCGCGCGCCGTGTTGACCACCACGATGGGGGCGCCGCACTCGGGGCAGGTCTCGCCCGTCGCTTCGAGCTTGCCGCGCGCCGGCAGCGGATAGCTCACGCCGCAGTCATCGTAGTTGGTGCAGCGGATAAAGCGCTTGCCGCTCTTTTCGCTCTTGTGCGCGATCAGGTCGCCATGGCGTCCGGCCTCGGCACACACCTTGCACTCGCCCACTTTAAGGTCGGGCTCGTAGTTGGTGGGGCACGTCGGGTTCACGCAAATCTCGAAGGCCTTCTGGCGGAACGGCTGACACTTGATGCGCGGCGCACCGCACTCGGGGCACACGGCCGCCTCGCCCTCGAGCGGGCTTACCTTGACGCCACTCGGCACCGGATAGGTCACATCGCAGTCGGGCCAGCCCATGCAGCCGATAAAGCTGCCGCGAGTCTTGGCGCTCGTCTTCATGACCAGGTCCTTGCCGCACTTGGGGCAGGCGCCCACGCGCGCGTCGGCCGTGACGGCGTCGCTGATGGCGTCGCCCAGCTCCTGCGTGTGCTTGAGCAGCTCGTCGAGCACGCCGGCCAGCAGCGCGCGCGAGTGCGTCACGACATGCTCTTCGGTGTCCTCGCCACGCTCCACGCGGGTCATGTCGCCGTCGAGCTCGCTGGTCATATCGGGGCTCGTAATGCGCGGGGCAAACTGCGTCAGCGCGTCGATGATGGCGATGCCCAGCTGGCTTGGCTCAACGGGATCGTTTTTGAGGTAGCGCACGGCGTACAGGCGCTCGATGATGCTCGCGCGCGTGGACTTGGTGCCCAGGCCGCGCTTCTCCATCTCCTGCACGAGCTTGCCCTGGCTATAGCGCGCGGGCGGCTCGGTCTGCTTGGCCTCGAGCTTAATGTCGAACACGTCGACCGTATCGCCCTGCTCCAGCGGCGGCATCTGCTCGTCACGCTTAAGGCCGTACGGGTAGGCTTCGCGGAAGCCCGGGGTCACGAGCACGTCGCCCGAGGCAACGAAGGGCTCGCCGTTGACGTCGAGCTCGAGCTTGGTGTTCTCAATGGTCGCGGGACCCATGAGCGTCGCCAGAAAGCGGCGGGCGATGAGGTCGTAGAGCTTGCGCTGGCCGCCGTCGAGCGTGGACGGATCGCCCTCGCCCGTGGGATAGATGGGCGGGTGATCGGTGGTCTCGACCTTGCCGCGCGTGGGCTTCATGGGACCGGCGAGCACCTTTTTGCACACGGGCGCCAGCGCCGGATTGATCTTTGCCAGGTCGCTCACCACGGCGCCCAGATCAAGCGTCGCGGGGTACACGGTGTTGTCGACACGCGGGTAGCTGATGAGGCCCGCCATGTAGAGGGACTCGGCGATGCGCATGGTACGCGCAGGCGAGATGCCCTCGGCCGCGGCGGCAGCCTGCAGCGAGGTGGTCGCGAACGGCGTGGGCGGCTGCTGCTTGCGCGAGCGCTTGGTCACCGCGGCGACAGTTGCCGTCGTGGCGCCGTCAACATGGCCGTACGCCGTCTCGGCAGCGTCTTTGTCGGTAAAGCGCGCCGTCTTGTGCGCGATCTTAAAGCGATCGTCCTCGGCAGCGCCCTGTGCGGCACCCATGCCGCGAATCTGCCAATAGTCCTCGGGCACAAACGCCATGCGCTCGCGCTCGCGCTCAACCACCAGGGCGAGCGTCGGGGTCTGCACGCGGCCGGCAGAGCGCACGTTGCCAAAGCCGCCAAACTTCGCGAGCGTCAGGTAGCGCGTGAGCACCGCGCCCCAGATGAGGTCGATGTGCTGGCGGCTCTCGCCGGCGTCGGCCAGATTCTGGTCGAGCGAGACGAGGTTATCGAAGGCCTGCGTAATCTCGGCCTTGGTAAACGAAGAATACTGGGCGCGGGCAACCGGCAGGTCCGGCGCGACCTCGCGCACCTTGTTGAGGGCGTCCGAACCGATCAGCTCGCCCTCACGATCGAAGTCCGTGGCGATGATGACGCTGTCGGACTTTTTAGCAAGATTCTTGAGCGAACGAATGAGCTCCTTCTCGGCCGGCAGTTTAATGACCGGCGCCCAGGTGAGGTAAGGCAGGCTCTCGAGCTTCCAGCCCTTAATGGAAATGCCGTCGGCAAGGAACGGCTTGCGCTTGGTGTCGTAGGGCGGACGGGCCAGGCCGTCAGGCATATCGGCCGGCAGCATCTCGCCGTCCTCGGTCACCGAATACCAACCCAGCTTTTTATCGAACAGCACGCTGTCGCAAAAATCGGGCGCTAGGATGTGACCGGCCAGGCCGATGGTCACGCACTCCTCGCCCTTCCACTCAAAACGGTAGATGGCGGTGTTGTACACCTTGTCCTTTTTGGGCTTACCCGTGGACAGACGCTCGGCGATCTGACGCGCGGCGTCGTTTTTCTCGGCGATGATGAGCTTCAAAAGAGGCTCCTATCTCGTGTCTTTGCGGCTACGCCCGCCCGTATGGCGGCCGACTTACGCCCTTGCTTGCTCGATCTGCCCGATGAGCCAATCGCACCAGGCATCCATGCCCTCGCCCTTGCGCGCGCTCACGGCAAACCGCGGCACCTGCGGATTGAGGTCATCGAGTGTCTTAGTATACCTATCCATGTCAAAATCGAAAGCAGGGGCAACATCGACCTTGTTGAGCAGCTGCGCGCCGGCATGCTGGAAGATGCCCGGGTACTTGATGGGTTTGTCGTCACCCTCGGGCACCGAGAGGATCATGATGGACAGGTTTTCGCCCAGGTCAAAGTCGACCGGACAGACCAGGTTACCCACATTTTCGATAAAGATGACGTCGATGTTTTCCAGGCCAACCGCCTGGTCGAAGGCGTCGACGGCCTCCATGATCATGTTGCCCTCGAGGTGGCACAGGCCGCCCGTGTTGATCTGGATGGCGGGCATGCCGGCTTCCTTCATGGTGATGGCGTCGACATCCGAGGCGATATCGCCCTCGATGACGGCGCAACGCAAGCCCGCCTTGTCGCGCAGGCGCTCGTTGGTGCCCAGGATCGTGGTGGTCTTGCCCGAGCCGGGGCTCGACAAGACGTTGATCACGTAGGTGTTTGTCTCCGTAAATCGCTGACGCAGCTGATCTGCCAGACGCTCATTGCGCGACAGGATCGGCGACGCGATATCAATCGTTTTCTCGGCCATATTCGGCGCTCCTTACTTTTGCCCCTTTATACCCATCACTAGATGGCTGGACAGGCTAATCGTCGGGGGTTTCGATCTCGATGCTCGCGATATCGAGCTCGCGGCCGTGCAGCAGGCGCACGTTGGCGCCGCCGCACTGCGGGCAGCGACAATGGAAGCGGTCGTGGTCGAAGACCTCGCCGCAGTCCAGACACTCGCTTTGCGGATGGATCTCCTCCACGGCGAGCTCGCAGCCCTTCGTGAGCGGATCTTCGTCGCGAAACGTCTCCCAGGCAAAGTCGAGTGCCTCGCGCACGACCTCGGTCATATCCCCGATGCGCAGCGTTACCAAAACGGCGCGCGAGGCCCCCGCCCCACGCGCCGCGCGAATCACTGTATCGAGTATGCCGTTGACAATGCCAACCTCGTGCATACCGATTTACTCCTCGTCGTCCTCGTCGTCCGAGAATAGGTCCAGGCGGCTCACGAACAGGCCCTCCTTGCCCTCGCGCGCGGTGATGACCACGCGGGCGACGGCGAGCGAGATCTCGTAGAGCGAGAGCAGGGCGCCGTACATAAGGCCCAGGGTGACGGGCGAGCCGTCGGGCGTGATCACAGCCGAAGCCACGAGCAGGCCCACGTACACGTAGCGCCAGGCCTTGCGGAAGGCGGCATAGGACACGATGTGGAAAACGGACAGGTAGAAGATGATGAGTGGAAGCTCGAACGCCACGCCAAAGCCGATCATAAAGAGCAGCTCCATGTTGACATAGTTCTCCAGATCGGGCAGCGCCGTAGCGACAGCCGAGGTCTCGCCGATGAGCCACTCAAAGCCCGCCGGGATGATGATGAAGTAGCAGAAGATGGCGCCCAGGAAGAAGAGCAGCGTCGAGGCGAGCACCGTGGGCACGACCCACTTGCGCTCGTTGGGGCGCAATGCCGGCAGGAAAAATGCCAGAATCTGCCAGATGATCATGGGCGTGCACATGACCACGGCCATCTTGATAGCCAGCGAGAAGCGCAGGCCAAAGCCGCCGAGCGTGGTGGTGATGTAGAACTTACCGTCCGGCACAAAGGAGCGGATGGGGTCTTCCAGGATATCGAGCACCACGGGCGTGGCGAAGTACAGCACGATGGCTGCGGCAAACACCGATACGACCACGATGGTCAGACGGCGACGGAGCTCTCCCAGGTGATCGAAGAGCGGCATACGCGCAGGTCCGATAGGCATTACTCATCGCC
>CABSMB010000039.1 GCA_902478705.1 uncultured Collinsella sp.
CCGGTATCCCCGTGTCCTCCACCCACATCAAGACCTGCGCCATCATGGGCGTCGGTGCCGTCAAGCGCCTTTCGGCCATCAACTTCGGCGTGGTCAAGGACATGATGTTCACCTGGTTCTTCACCTTCCCCGCCTGCGGACTCATCAGCTTTGTCATGGCCAAGCTGTTCATGATGTTCATCTAGTCAAACCGAGCGTCCATCCGGACCGTAATACTTCGCCCACCCGTCTTCGCCTCGAAAGGACCCACTCATGGCAAAGAAACCCGATTCGTTCTACTTTGACAACTACGTCGCCTGCGCTGACCTTGCCGTCCAGGCTGCCGAGCTGCTCACCCAGATTTTCGAGAACTTCGATCCTGCGAAGATTCACGATATGCTCGACAAGATGCACGCAATCGAGCATGCGGCCGACAAGAAGCACCATGAGCTTGAGGACGCCCTGCTCACGGCCTTTATCACCCCGCTTGAGCGCGAGGACCTGGACCTGATGAGCTGCTCGCTCGACACCGTGCTCGACCGTATCGAGGGCGTCGTGCAGCGCGTCTACTTCACCAACATCCAGAGCATCCATCCCGATGCCATCGTGATCGCCCACAAGGTGACCGATGCCTGCCGCGCCATGAAGGACCTGATGGTCGAGCTTCCCAATTACCGCAAGTCCAAGACCCTGCGCGAACTCGTCATCCAGATTAACACGATCGAGTCCGAGGCCGACGAGCTCTACATCAACGCTATGCGCAACCTGCATGTCAACGGCAAGGATCCGCTCGAGGTCATCGCCTGGCGTGACGTCTACGCCTTCCTGGAGTACTGCGCCGACTGCTGTGAGAATGTGGCCGATGTCGTGGATTCGATTGTCATGAAGAACAGTTAATTGGGGGTACGTGTCCCGGCGGTCGCGGGCCCGACCACTAATAACCTTTTTCACTCCGGCTGCAAGCAGAGTCGTTCAAAAGGGTATTAGTGGTCGGGCCCGCTCCCTTACGTACCACCATTGGAAACTTTGGCTGATACTTTGAAAGCGATGGGGCTTTTGTTGGCAGGGCCTTGGGGCCCGATTGGAAACTTTGGGACCGCCTTAAACGTTTGGCTGAATGTTGCTTTGGGTACCCTTTTGCTTAGTTTTGGGTTGTTTTTTTAGCTTTGGAGGCTCGTATGGGGTATTTGGATTTGGCTCGGACTCGGTATTCTTGTCGTTCTTTTGAGGACCGTCCTGTTGAGCAGGCTGTGGTGGATGCTGTTGTTGAGGCGGGGCGCATTGCTCCTTCTGCTTGTAATAATCATCCAAGCCGTGTGATGGTGCTTGATACTCCGGAGTTGTTGGAAAAGGCTGCTGCTTGTCAACCGCGCTTTGCTCGTGATGGGTCTATCTTTGGGGCTCCGCTTATCTTTCTTATTTGCAGCGTTACCGACAATGCTTGGGTGCGCCCTTATGACCAGATGAACTCCAGTGCTATCGACACCTCGATCGTCTGCGACCAGATGATGATGGAGGCCGAGGAGCAGGGCCTGGGGACGTGCTGGGTGTGCCATTTTAAGCCCGAGGTGGCCTGTGAGCAGTTCAACCTGCCCGAGGGCATCTATCCCTATCACATGCTCGCCTGCGGCTATCCTGCCGACCATATCGCCGATCCCGAGCACCGCAAGGCCCGCACCATTCCCCTCCCCGACTTCCTCCTCTAGTAGTTTTTTCAACATGCCTTAAATCTACCTTTGACCGCTCACCCGCTCGCCGAGTTCTGTGCCCTCAAACGCAGGACTCGGCGTTTTGTTTTGCAGACTGCGTACAGCCACAAAAAAGGACCCGCAAGCTGCGGGCCCTTTCTAGGCGCTAAATGATAGCTGGATGTTAGTCCAGGTCGTCGGCGGCGAAGTTGTCGATCGGTGCAAAGGGATCGGCAACGGGGATAACCGGCTCGGCGACGGGCAGTGGCTCGGCAGCAGAAACGGTCACAGCCGGAGAAGCAGCGGAACCGACCGGCGTGGAAGCCATGAGATCGGACGGGAAGGAGTTCTGAGCATCGTCCATGAAGTGCTGGATGAGCTTGAGGTACTCGGCCTTGAACTCCTCGCGGGAAGCCTTAAGACGGTCGATCTCCTCAAGCTCGGCCTGCTTCTCGGTCAGGGCCTGACGGATGACCTCGCGGGCCTTGGCGTCGGCCTCGTTGCGGATGCGGTCAGCGTTCTCGTTGGCGTCGTTGACAATGCCCTCGGCGGTCTGCTGGGCAGCAATCAGAGCAGCGGAGATCTGGCGCTCCTGGGCGGAGAAGTCGGGTGCGGGAGCGGCCACAGGCGCGGCAGGGACGGCCTGAGCGGCAGCATCCTGAGCCTGAGCGAGCTGGGCCTGCGTATCGGCGAGCTGCTGCTCGGTGGCGGTCAGACGACCCTTAAGATCGACAATCTTGGCGAGCATGGCGTCGACCTCAGAGGACAGGGTCTCCAGGAAGACGTCGACCTCGGCGGGATCGTAGCCGCGCTTGGCCTCAGAGAAGGTCTGAGCCTGAATGTCAGCAGGGGTAATAGCCATAACAAGTTCTCCTTTATCTTCGCCTTGGCGCTGCGCGCCCGACGTGAATTACTAAGCCAGTTTTATATGAGTATACCTATAAGAAGTTGCAGAACCAGCTTCTGCACCAACTGCAACGCAATAATCGCAACGACCGGTGAAAAATCGACGCCGCCCATGGGCGGGATAAACCGGCGGAACAAATTGAGCCACGGGCCGCACACGCTATCGAGAACGGCGGCGATATCCTGTAGCAATCCGCCCTGCTTCATAGGGATCCACGTCATAAGGCAGTAGACCACGATGAGCGTGGAGTAAAAGTTGAACAGCGTATTGACCAGCTGGACAATGGTGTAGATGTTGATGAGAATCTCCTCGTCTTGTCTTTACTTAAGGTAGCCGTCGGCACGGAGCTTTTTGAGGTCCGAATCCTTGACCTCGCAACCGGCGGGCAGCACCATAAACACGCGATCGCCCACTTCTTTGACCGTGGCACCCAGGCCGCAGGCAAAGCCGTAAGAGAAGTCCAGGACGCGCTTGGCGACCTCGGTACGAACGCCCACAAAAATCAGCGCGACAGGCTGCTTGGTGCGCACGCGGCGCACGACGGTCTCCACGTCGTCATAGCTCTCGGGGCGCAGGACATAGGCCGGCAGCTGCGGCGTAGCGTTGATGATGTTGCTCGCATACGCCGAGGCATCGCTCGGTGAGGGAGCAGGTGCGGGGGCAGCAGCGCGGGCGCGTGTGCTCTCGGCGTAGCTCGACGGCGTGTCGTAGGCACCGGGACGATAACCGCCCGCAACCGTCTCCTGCGAGCGCGATGGCGGGTTGTAGGTCGTAGCGTGGCGAGAATCGTCGCCGACCAGCTGACCAGAGCGTGTGTACACGGCCACCGACTCGGCCTCGCCGCGGCGCGTCTGACCCAGCAGGCCGTTGCTCGGCTCATCCTGGGTGTAGAAGCCCTCGCCCGAGGCACTGCTGTAACCGTTGTTCTGGTAGCCGTCGTCATAGCCATCATCGTAGCCGTAGTCGTCGTCCTGACCATAACCCTGGTCGTAACCCTGCTGGCCGCCCAGGTGCATCTTATTTTTAATCTCGTCAAGGAAGCCCATGGTTGTGTCCTCTCGCGGTTTAGTGCAGGCGCTCTGATAATCAGTGCGCACTTCAGAGCCTTATTTTACTGCAAACTCCGGGCTAAATACTACCCTGCCCAGGCGAACGAGCGTAGAGCCTTCCTCTAAGGCAGGCTCAAAGTCCTCGCTCATGCCACAGGAAAGTTCGGGCAGGCTCAGGTCGGAGTGCGTCGCCTCAAGCTCATCCCTTAGCTCGCGAAGTCCGGCAAAGGTGCGGCGCGCCACATCTTTATTACCCCGTGGTGCCATAGTCATAAGGCCCTGCACACAAATTCCCTCAAGCTCCGCAAGCTCACCTGCGGCGTCTCGGACCTCGTCGGGCGAAAAGCCGCCCTTGGACTCCTCGCCGCTCACATTGACCTCGATCAGCACGCGCTGGGGGCCGGAGAGCTCGCCCGCCTCAATCTTGCGGACCGCACGGCTCGAGATAGCCTGAGCCAAATGCAGCGATCCCACCGAATGAATCAGCTCGGCCGAGCCCAGAACCGCATTGATCTTGTTGGTCTGCAGGTTGCCGATCATATCGAAGCGCACCTCGGGTAGCTCCGGATGCTCCGCGAGGCCTGCAAGCTTGCGAACGAGCTCCTGCGGGCGGTTCTCGGCAAAATGGCGATACCCCGCCTGGATAGCGGCAACGGTCTCATCGACGCCAACGGTCTTGGAGACGGCAATTAGGCGCGCGGCATCGTGGGGACGGCCCGCGCGATCGAGCGCGGCATAAAAGCGTTCGAGAATCTGCTCGCGGCGAGCGCGTATCAAGTCCAAATAGTTATCCATTGCCAATCGCCTCCGCTGACAGCCAAACAAGTAGTCCCATGCTAACGCAAGAGCGCGGCCTCACATGTGCAAGGCCGCGCTCACTTAGGTATTTACAATCTTTCGACGAACGGGGCCCCCTACTCCTCGTCGTCCTCGGCGTCGTCCTCGTCCTCAAGGTGCTCAAGCAAATAGCGAAGGCCTTCGCTCACCTCGTTAGCAGGCACCTTGGCAACATAGCCCGCATCCACGGCGGGCCTCATGATGACACCCTCGCCCGAAGGCACGCGCATGCTCTCAAGCTCATCCTCGTCCGTACGGGCGATATCGCCGGCAGTCATGCGCTGTCCGGTCAAAAGGAAGGTCAGACGGCAGGCAGCATCGATGGAAATCGAGGCGATACGATCGAGGTAGCGCGAAACCATAATGGCGCGGCGCAGATCGTCATAGTTGCTGTCGTCGTCCATAAAATCGCCCGTGTCCATGCGGTTAAAGATGCGGAAGAACTTCTCGTACGCCGCATGCACCGGCTCGTCCTCGACGGCCAGGTTGCAGATGATGGACATGTCGTTGGTGACGAGCGCAGAAAGTGACGAACCCAGCACCTGGTAAACAGCCTCGGCCTCGGCCTCAACCGTACCGACGAGTTCCTGGGGCAGCGAGATGTCGGCCTTGACCATGTGACGCGTGGCGCGGCAGATCTGGCGAACCTTATCGGTCATGCGCTGCAGGTTAAAGTCGACGTAGATGATCGTCTGCAGCAAGCGGAAGTCGGAGGCGACCGGCGACTGCGTAGCGATCAGGTTGTAGCACACGGCCTCCAAGTTGGCGCAGCGAGCGTCAATCGAAAGCGTACGCTTCTTGGTCTTGGTGGCGAGCTTGCGATCATCGGTCACATAGGCCTTCACGGCGTCGTGAAGCGCCAGATCGACGGCCTCGTAGATGCTCAGCATCTCGTGACGGGCCTCGATGAGCTGACGGGAAAACAGTTTACGCATGGTTCACTCCAATCAGTTGGGTGCGGTCATGCCGCCCGCACAGTGAATACGCACCGGACCAGGTCCGATCGGCTTGGGACTAGTCGCACCGATCAGCCAAAGCGGCCGGTGATATAGTCTTCCGTCCGCGAATCCACCGGGCTGGTGAAGATCGCGTCGGTTTGACCATACTCGATGAGCGTGGCGGGCTCGCCGGCAACTTCCTGCAAGAAAAATGCGGTGTAGTCGCTAATGCGAGCGGCCTGCTGCATAGAATGCGTGACGATGATGATCGTCATCTCGGGCGCCCGCTCGGCCATCAGATCCTCGACCTTAGAGACGGACGTGGGGTCGATGGCGGAGCAGGGCTCGTCCATCAGCAGGACATCGGGCTGCACCGCAAGCACACGCGCGATGCACAGACGCTGCTGCTGACCGCCCGAGAGCGCCAAACCATCCTTGTTGAGCTGATTGGATACCTCTTTCCAGAGGTTGGCGCGCTTGAGCGATTCTTCCACGATGTCGTCGAGGTCGCTTTTGCTAGTCACGCCCTGCAGACGAGGGCCAAAAGCGACATTCTCGTAGATGGATTTGGGAAACGGGTTGGGCTGCTGAAAGATCATGCCCACGCGACGGCGAAGGTCGACCGGATCGACGCCCTCGGCATAGATATCGTTGCCGTCAAGCGTCATGGTGCCCTCGACGCGAGTGCCCTCGATAAGGTCGTTCATGCGGTTGATGCAGCGCAAAAACGTCGATTTGCCGCAGCCCGAGGGGCCGATAAACGAGGTGATGGCGTTTTTGGCGATGTTGAGGTCGAGCCCCGTCAGCGCGTGAAAGTCACCGTACCAAAAGTTGAAATCCTTGGCCGTGATGGCCGCTTGCTCCGGCGTGGGAGCGGACTGATAGACGGACATGGGACTCCTTAACTAGCGGCGCTTGCGCGACAGATAACGCGCAAACAGGTTGAAGGCCAGAATAATCGCCATCAGCAAAAGCGCGGTGCCGTAAGCTGCGTTCATGTTGATGCCGTCATTGGCAAGCAGATAAAGGTGAACGGTCATAGGACGACCGGAATCGAGCGGCGAAATAGGCAGGTTGATGGCCTGACCCATGGTGTAGAGCACCACGGCGGTCTCGCCGATGGCGCGGCCGATGGCAAGCACGATGCCGGTGGCGATGCGGCCAAAAGCCGAAGGAAGCACGATCTTGGAGACGACCTGCCACTTGGTGGCGCCCAGGCCGTATGCACCCCAACGGATATAGCGCGGAACGGCGCGGATTGCCTCCTCAGTGGTGCGCATGACAATGGGCAGCATCAGAAGTGCCAGCGCCAGGGCGGCCGAGACCATCGAAAGGCCCAGGCCCATGGCCTCGACAAACAAGGCGTAGCCAAAGAGGCCCATAACAATGGAGGGCACCGAGGCCAGGGCATCGGCAGCATAGCGAATGATGTCGACGACCTTGCCCTGCTTGGCGTACTCGGCCAGATAGACCGCAGCCAGGACGGCAACCGGCGTGCAGATAAGCATGGCGAGCGCCGTCACGTAGATGGTCGAGACGATCGTGGGCCAAATGCCGCCCTCGGCGTTGACGCCCTGCGGCCAGCCAAAGATAAAGTCGAGCGAGATATGCGGCAGGCCGTTGATGACCACGTAGGCGATGATGGCGATCAGCACCAGCGTGGTGATATAGGCCGCGGCGCGAAACACGCCGAGCATGATCTTGTTGGAGAGGTCCTTGTTGATGCGGCCCTTCTTGCCATGGGAAAGGGCACGCTTGATGCGCTCGCGCGACGAGGTCGTATCGACCGTCGTGTCAACGGAATCGGACATAGCCTACCCCCTCTTCTTGGAAATCAGGCGGACGATACCCACCAGTGCAGCGGAGATGATAAACAGGACCACGCCCATGCCAAACAGAGCCGAGCGGTGCAGGCCCGAGGAATAGCTCATGTCGAGCGCGATCTGGCTCGTGAGCGTCGAGATGGGGCTCGAGATGCTGTCCGGGATGACCGGAGCGTTGCCCACGACCATGAGCACGGCCATGGTCTCGCCGATGGCGCGACCCATACCCAAAACGATGGCGTCCACAATGCCCAGCTTGGCGGCCGGCAGCACGACCTTGTAGATGGTCTGCCACTTGGTGGCGCCCATGGCATAGGACGCCTCGCGAATGCCCATGGGGATGGAGTTGAGGGCATCGATGGTGAGCGTCGTGATGGTGGGGACGATCATGATGGCAAGCACGAACCACGCCGTCAGCGCGCCAAAGCCAAGACCGCCGGTCAGCTGCGCGATAAACGGGCGGATGATGATCATGCCAAAGAAACCGTAGATGATGGAGGGAATACCCGCCAGCAGGTCGACGGCAGGGCTGATGAGCTTGCGCACGCGCTTGCTGGCGATCTCGACCAGATACACGGCCGTACCCACACCCAACGGCACGCCCATGGCGAGCGCACCGACCGTCACCAGACCAGAACCCGCCAGCAGCGACATAATGCCGTAGTGACCCTCAGAGGGCGCCCATGTAAAGCTAAAGAAGTCCGCCAGGCCGATGTCGGTAAAGACCGGCAGCGCCGAGTACGTGGTAAAGACAAAAATCAGGATGACGGTGACGACCGCCAAGAACGCGCAGGCAAAGAAGATCCACTGCAGCGCCTTCTCCTTAAGATAGGTGCTGCGTGACACCAACGCCAACTCACGCTTTTTGGGCGCCTGGGTCTCCTGCTCAATCTGGGGGGTTTCCTGTGCTTCCACGCTACTCACTCCCCTTTCCGTCGTTGGTGACGGGAATAAAGCCCGCCTCGCGAATCTGCTTGTCCATCTTTTCGGACGTCACATAGTCAATGTAGTCCTGCGCTTGCTGCGAAGGCTTTCCCTTCACAAAGAAGTAGAGGTCACGCGAGATGGGATAGCCGCCACTTGCGACCGTCTTCTCGGATGCCTCGACATGGTTGACCGAAACGGCCTTAACCGAGGTCTTGGCATTGAGGCTCTCGACAAAACCCAGCGAGATGTAGCCAATGGCGCCACGCGAGCGAGACACGACATCGCG
>CABSMB010000040.1 GCA_902478705.1 uncultured Collinsella sp.
GCCCTATAATGTCCGACCGTTGAGCGGCATGGGGCCGCTGCCTAGGGTATGGGAGGCGCAAATGGCAGAGTCGGCAGCGGGGGATGCCCTGTTCGAGCGTACGGGAAAAGTATCGTTTGTGCAGGTATTGCCCCATGTGCTGCAGCATGTGCTGGCGGCGTTCGCGGGTATCGTCACGCCCGCCATCATTATCGCGTCGGTCTGCGGCTTTACCCCTCAAGAGGAGGCCGCTGTCATCCAGGCGTCGCTCGTCCTCTCGGCGCTCGACATTTTCCTTCAACAGTTCCCCATAAAAGGTGTCGTCGGTTCGGGCCTGCCCATCGTGATGGGCGCGAGCTTCACCTTCGTGCCGGCGCTCAAGGCGGTCGGTCTCGAGCTCGGCTTTGAGGCCGTGCTGGGCGCCCAGGTAATCGGTGGCGCGCTCGTCGTGCTCTTCGGCCTGCTGTTTAGGCGCGTGAGCTTTCTGTTCCCGGCCCCGGTGCTTGGCACCGTCATCTTTGTCATTGGCCTGTCGCTATGCCCAGTGGCAGTTGCCTCCATGGCGGGCGGGGAGGGCGCGGCCGATTTTGGCAGTGTCACCAACTGGGCCGTCGCACTTGTGACGTTCGTCGTCACCTTTATGGCTGGCAACTACGGCAAGGGCGCGCTTAGGCTGGGCAGCATCCTGGCTGGTATCTGCGCGGGCTTTGTTTTGGCTGCGGTGTTGGGCATGGTCGATTTCTCGGCCATCGCGACCGCCAGCTGGTTCGCCCCGCCGGCCCTGGGCGCCCATCGCCTGGTGTTCGACCCGGCCGCGTGCGCCGTTGTGGGCGTTGTCGCAATTGTCAACGCAGTACAGGTCATGGGCGAGTTTGCCGCTGTCTCGTCCGCCGCGCTCGATACCCCTGCGACCGATAGCCAGATCTCGGGCGGTCTGATCGCCAACGGCCTGGTCGGTATGCTGTCGGGCTTTTTGGGCGGCGTCCCCACGGCAACCTTTGGCCAGAATGTGGGCATTATCGCCGAGAACAAGGTCGTCAACCGCATGATCTTTACGCTTGCCGCCGCCATCTTGCTCGTCGCGGGCCTGCTGCCCAAGTGCGCGGCGGTGCTCACGTCCATTCCGCAGCCGGTAATCGGCGGCGCCACGATCGGCGTATTCGCGACCATCGGCATGAACGGTGTGGTCATGTTTGCCCGCCACGGCCTGTCTCAGCGCGATACCACGCTCATGGGTCTCTCTATCGCCTTTGGCACGGGCATTGAGCGCACGGCCGGCGCGCTTGCCGGCGCTGGATTCCCCGCATGGGTCGGCACCGTCTTTGGCGGATCCTCAATTGCCGTCGCCGCGCTTGTTGCTGTGATCCTCAACCTGGTCCTCCCACGCCAAAAATAACGCCCCATATATGAGTTGCGGTGGAATAGGGACTGTTTAAGCCTGTTAAGCCGCCAAACAGTCCCTATTTCACTGCAACTGCTTTTTGGGACCCATTTGTGCGGGGGAGTTGTGGAGTTGTGCAGGCAGACGAGGTTTTTCTGGAAATACGCACCCAATGCGCGTATAGTACCGATTGTTTTGTCGGCTCCTGCTGCGTCGAGTCCAAACCGCAAAATGCCATGAGCGGCGCGGATGCAGCCAGGAGGCACGAGGACAACCCACCGTGGCCACGCCCCGTGCTTAAAACCCCAAGAAGGAGTGAACAATGGCAGAAGAGAAGTATGTGCCGCGTCTGAAGACCAAGTACAACAACGAGGTCAAGCAGCAGCTTCAGGACAAGTTCCAGTACGAGAACGTCATGATGATCCCCAAGTTTGAGAAGATCGTCGTGAACATGGGTGTCGGCGAGGCCGCTACCGATTCCAAGGCCATCGACGGTGCCGTGCGCGACCTGCGCGCTATCACCGGCCAGCAGCCGATGATCACCCGTGCCCGCAAGTCCATCGCTACCTTCCGCCTGCGCGCTGGTATGCCGATCGGCTGCAAGGTTACCCTGCGTGGCGACCGTATGTGGGAGTTCTTCGATCGTCTGACCTCCGTCGCGATCCCCCGTATCCGCGACTTCCGCGGCATCTCCGCCAAGAGCTTCGACGGCCGTGGTAACTTCTCCATGGGCGTCACCGAGCAGCTCATCTTCCCCGAGATCGACTTCGATTCCGTCGATCACCAGCGTGGTATGGACATCACTTTCGTGACCACCGCCAACACCGATGAGGAGGCCAAGGCCCTTCTGGACGCCTTCGGTTTCCCGTTCAAGAAATAGGTTCACCTGCCCTATAAGCGCCGTTCCCACAAGGGGGCGGCGCTTGGGGCGAACAATACTCTATGTGAGGAGGATATAAGTGGCTAAGACATCGATGATCGTCAAGTGCAATCGCAAGCAGAAGTTCTCTACTCGTGAGTACACGCGCTGCCAGCGCTGCGGCCGTCCGCACTCTGTGTACCGCAAGTTCGGCCTGTGCCGTGTCTGCTTCCGCGAGCTTGCACTCAAGGGCGAGCTTCCCGGCGTTAAGAAGGCCAGCTGGTAAGTCACTACCAGCGTTTCAAGCATCCGTTTGGAACAGGGAAAACGCGCTAGTTAGGCTTTGCCGTTAAGGGCGGCGAAGAACCAAGAGCACGTGTTCATCAAGAACGAAGGAGAATCTGTATGAACCTTACAGACCCGATTGCAGATATGCTTACGCGCATCCGTAACGCTAACTCTGTGAACAAGGCCACGGTCTCCATGCCGAGCAGCAAGAAGCTCGTCGAGATCGCTCGTGTTCTGCACGAGGAGGGCTACATCGAGGGCTACGATGTCGAGGACACCGTTCCCCAGAAGACTCTGCACATCACGCTTAAGTATGGTCCCAAGAAGGCTAAGGTCATCAACGGCATCCGCCGCATTTCCAAGCCGGGCCTGCGTAAGTACACCGGCGTTGCCGACATGCCCCGCGTCCGCGGTGGCCTTGGTACCGCCATTATTTCCACCAGCCATGGCGTCATGACCGACCGCGATGCTCGCAAGCACAACGTCGGCGGCGAGATCATCGCTTACGTCTGGTAATTCGCTCGGTAGGTAGAAGGAAAGGAGATCACCGTGTCTCGTATCGGTAATAAGCCTGTCCAGATTCCCGCCGGAGTCGAAGTGGCAGTCAACGGCAACAACGTTGTCGTCAAGGGCCCCAAGGGCCAGCTCGAGCTCGATGTCTATGAGAAGCTCGCTATCAACGTCGAGGACAACGTCCTCACCGTTTCCCGTCCCGACGACGAGCGTGAGACCCGTGCCCGCCACGGCCTCACCCGCGCCCTCATCCACAACATGGTTGTTGGCGTTTCCGAGGGCTTCGAGAAGAAGCTCGAGCTCGCCGGCGTCGGTTACCGCGTGCAGCAGAAGGGCAAGAACCTCGAGTTCTCCCTGGGCTTCTCGCACCCCGTGATCGTCGAGGCTCCCGAGGGCATCACCTTCGAGGTTCCCGACAACACCCACGTGAACGTCAAGGGTATCAACAAGCAGCAGGTCGGTCAGATCGCCGCTGAGATCCGCGGCCATCGTCCTCCCGAGCCTTACAAGGGCAAGGGTATCCACTACGTTGGCGAGCACATCCGCCGCAAGCTGGGTAAGGCCGCCAAGTAGTCGTAACCGACTCACTCGCATAAGACCAGCACCCCGTCAGGTGCTGGCAAGATCAACCTTTTTAGGAGTTTACGTATGAACAAGCATAAGGCGAAGCTGGAAGGCCTCAAGCGTCGTCAGCGTCGTGTTCGCGGCAAGGTCTCGGGTACCGCCGAGCGTCCGCGTCTTCGCGTGACCCGTACTAACGCCAACATCTATGCCCAGATCATCGACGACAGCAAGGGCTCCAGCCTAACGCTCGTCTCCGCCTCGACCCTCGAGGCCGAGTTCAAGGGCACCCACACCTCGAACAAGGAGGCTGCGGAGAAGGTCGGTCAGCTCGTTGGCAAGCGCGCCATCGAGGCCGGCATCACCAAGGTCGCCTTCGATCGCGGTGGCCGTATCTACCATGGCCGCGTCAAGGCCCTCGCCGACGGTGCTCGTGCCGCCGGTCTCGAGTTCTAGGAGGTATGTAGCACATGGCTCGTAATCAGAAGCAGCAGCGCGAGGCCTCCGAGTTCGAGGAGCGCGTCGTTTACATCAACCGCGTGTCGAAGACCGTCAAGGGTGGTCGTCGCATGAGCCTCGTCGCTCTCGTCGTCGTTGGCGACGGTAAGGGCAACGTCGGCGTTGGCATGGGCAAGTCCGCTGAGGTGCCCCTGGCCATCTCCAAGGCGTCTCTCGATGCCAAGAAGAACATGTTCCACGTGCCGGTGACCGAAGAGGGCACCATCCCGCACGAGGTTCTCGGTCACTTTGGTGCCGGCCGCATCATCATCAAGCCCGCTGTCGAGGGTACCGGCGTTATCGCCGGCGGCGCTGTGCGCCCCCTCTTCGAGCTTGCTGGCATCAAGAACGTCCTGTCCAAGTCCCTCGGTACCGACAACGGCCTTAACATCATCAAGGCTGCCGTCGAGGGCCTCAAGGAGCTCTCCAGCCCTGAAGACGTCGCGGCTCGCCGTGGCCTGACGGTCTCCGAGATGTTCGTCGGTAAGGAGAACTAAGCATGGCTGACACCATCAAGATCAAGCAGGTCCGCAGCACCAATGGTTGCAAGCAGGACCAGGTCCGTACTGTCCGTGCCCTCGGTCTCCACAGGATCCGCGAGGTTCGCGAGATTGCTGACAACGAGTCCGTCCGCGGCATGATCTTCAAGGTCAAGCACCTTGTCGAGATTGTAGAGGAGTAGCAAATGCAGCTTCACGATCTTACTCCCGCGCCCGGTTCCACCAAGAACCGCAAGCGCGTCGGCCGTGGCAATTCTTCGGGTCACGGCACCACTTCTGGCCGCGGCCAGAAGGGCCAGGGTTCCCGCTCTGGTGGCACCAAGGGTGCCGGCTTCGAGGGTGGCCAGACTCCGCTGGCTATGCGCCTGCCCAAGCTTCCGGGCTTCCGCAACCCCCGTCGTATCGAGTACACCGCCGTCAACGTTGAGCGTCTCGAGCGTAAGTTCGAGGACGGCGCTGTGATCGACGGTGCCGCTCTTAAGGCCGCTCGCATCACCAAGAGCGAGTTCGAGCCCGTCAAGGTGCTCGGCAATGGTGAGCTCACCAAGAAGTTCACGGTCAAGGTCGACAAGGTCAGCGCTTCTGCGCAGGCCAAGATCGAGGCCGCCGGCGGAAAGGTCGAGCTGCCGTGCTAAATGGTCTTAAGAATGCTTTCCGCATCAAAGAACTGCGCGAAAAGATTCTTTTTACCATAGCTATGCTCGTCGTGTACCGTATTGGTGCGCACGTTCCTGTGCCCGGCATTCCCTTCCAGGGGATGCTGGGCCTTTTCTCGACCGGGAGCAACTCGGTCGCCGCAGGTGCTATGGCCCTCCTGAATCTTTTCTCTGGTGGCGCGTTGAGCTATGTCTCGGTGTTCTCTTTGGGCATCATGCCGTACATCACGAGCTCGATTATCCTCCAGATGCTCCAGGCCGTCGTGCCTTCCCTGCATGAGCTTGCCCGCGAGGGCGAGGTCGGTCAGACCAAGATTACGCAGTATTCGCGTTACCTCACCTTGGCTCTGGCAATCCTTAACTCCGTGGGTTACCTCTTCCTCTTTAAGAGCTTCGGCATTAGCTTCAACGGTGCCGGCGCTCCCGAGATCATCTTTGACCTCATGATCGTCGGTACGCTCACCGCGGGCGCCATGCTGATCATGTGGATTGGTGAGCTCATCACCCAGCGCGGTATCGGCAATGGCATGTCGCTGATCATCTTCGCGAACATCATGGCCGGTCTTCCGCAGGCGATCTTCTCCAGCACCGAGGGTAACGCCGGTGGCATCATCACCATGGTGATCATCTGCGCCATCATCTTGCTGGTCATCCCGCTGATCGTTTTCCTTGAGCGCGGCCAGCGCCGCATCCCGGTCTCCTACGCCAAGCGCGTCGTGGGCCGTCGCATGATGGGTGGCCAGACCACCTACCTGCCCATCAAGGTCAACACCGCGGGCGTCGTGCCGATTATCTTCGCTTCGGCGCTGCTGTACTTCCCGGCCCAGATTGCTGTGTTCTTCCCCGGCATCGGCTGGATTCAGGCAGTTGCCTCCGCGCTCTCGACCGGTTGGCTCAACTGGGTGCTTAACGTTGTCCTCATCGTGTTCTTCGCGTACTTCTACACCTCCATGGTGTTCAACCCCGATGACACGGCCGACAACCTTAAGAAGCAGGGCGGCTTTATTCCGGGCGTCCGTCCGGGCAGGGCTACCGCGGCCTACATCAAGAACGCGCTCAACAAGATCACGCTTCCTAGCGCTGTCTTCTTGGCGCTCATCGCCATCGTGCCTTCGATCATTTTCTCCTTCACGGGTAACCAGCTGATTCAGGCATTTGGCGGCACGTCCATCCTCATCATGGTCGGCGTCGTGCTCGACACGGTCGACAAGCTCGAAGGCCAGATCAAGATGTATGATTACGATGGATTCTTTAAATAGGCTAGAGGAGGATTGCTCATGAACCTCGTATTGCTCGGAGCTCCGGGTGCCGGTAAGGGCACCGTCGCACAGGAGCTCGTCGCCGAGTTTGGCGTCGCTCACATTTCCACGGGCGACCTGCTGCGTGCTGCTGTCAAGGGCGGCACCGAGCTTGGTATTCAGGCTAAGAAGTACATGGACGCTGGCGAGCTCGTTCCCGACCAGCTCGTGATCGACCTTGTCAAGGAGCGCCTTGCCGCCGATGACGCCCAGCAGGGTTTCATTCTCGATGGCTTCCCGCGCAACACCGCCCAGGCTGTGACGCTCGATTCCGAGCTCTCCGCCATGGGTCGCGAGATCGACTGCGCCCTTCTGGTCGACGTGGCCCCCGAGGTCATCATCGACCGTCTGTCTTCGCGTCGCACCTGCCGCGCCTGCGGTTACACCGGCACCGCTGCCGATGCTGCCTGCCCCAAGTGTGGTGGCGAGATGTATCAGCGCGACGACGACAAGCCCGAGACCATCAAGAACCGTCTCGACGTCTACGAGAAGTCCACGAGCCCGCTCGTCGACTACTATCGTGGCCAGGGTCTGCTCAAGTCGGTCAACGGTGACCAGGCTCGCGAGACCGTGTACGGGGATGTCAAAGAGGCTCTCGGTCTATGATCAAGATTAAGTCTGCAACGCAAATCGAGCAGATGAAGAAGGCAGGAGCGCTATCTAAGATGGCGCTCCGCCACGTTGGAGCCATGGTTCGCCCTGGTGTTTCGACCTTTGAGCTTGATCAGCTTGCGGAGCAGATTATTCGTATGCATGGTGGCACCCCGGCCTTTAAGGGTTACGGCGGGTTCCCCGGTACCATTTGTGCATCGATTAACGATGCTGTGGTGCACGGTATTCCCAATCCCGACATGATCCTGCGCGATGGCGATATCATCTCCATCGATACGGGTGCCGTTGTCGACGGTTGGGTCGGCGATAACGCTTGGACGTTTTTTGTCGGTACCCCCACGCCCGAGGCCAAGGCCCTGTGCGAGGTTACGCGCGATTGCCTTAAGGCTGCAATCGAGCAGGCTGTTCCCGGTAACCATATCGGGGACATTGGTTATGCCGTCCAGTCCCTCGCCGAGTCTCACGGCTATGACGTGCTTCGCGATTATGTGGGGCACGGCATTGGCCATGTGATGCACGAGGACCCCAACGTTCCGAATTACGGAAAGAAGGGGAGGGGCGTTCGTCTCCAGGCCGGTATGGTCATTGCCATCGAGCCGATGGTCACGATGGGATCCAATCATGTGAGCACGGGCTCCGATGGTTGGATTGTCACGACTAACGACCACCTGCCTGCCGCGCACTACGAGAACACCGTCGCCATCACCGATGACGGCCCGGTGATTCTCACCACCGACGCGCAAGGCGCTTGGTGCTCCTTGCAAGGCGGCGAGATGTAGAGGCCGCGTTCAAATTCGTCGGCATTTACATTTCAAAGTAACAAGTTTCACTTAGTTGTGGAGCCATTACGAAGATATTACGATACGTGCACGCGTATTGTAGAATACTCAATCGCTGTCGTTTTCTAGAGAAAGATGATTGCTTGTGAAGAAGGAAGACGCAATTGAGCTCGAGGGTACGGTAAAGGAGCCGCTGCCCAACGCCATGTTTAAGGTTGAGCTCGAGAACGGTCATTCGGTTCTGTGCAACATTTCTGGCAAGATCCGAATGAATTACATCCGCATTCTCCCCGGTGACAGGGTTGTCGTGGAGCTTTCCCCGTACGACCTGACCCGCGGTCGCATTACCTATCGCTATTAAT
>CABSMB010000041.1 GCA_902478705.1 uncultured Collinsella sp.
CCCCTACGTTCACCGTCGGCGTTTGCCATATAGTTACTTACGGCTCTTTTGGCTACCTCCAAGTGCCAGGAAAGTTCCCCGGCTATTTTATATTTATTTCCATTAGGAGCCCCATTGGCCAAAGAGCCCAGTATCTTCGTTGACGAGAACGGCGACATGGTGAAAAGGCTCGCTAGCATTTGCTCACACTCATCTACCGCCGCAAATAGTTCGAAAATCCGATAAGACTAATGAAGCGCATGGGCGCGATGTCTCCGCCGTCACGGCTGAATACCTAGACCCCTTCCAATCCCTTGACAACGTGAGGGCTTATTACGACAACTGCCAGCACAAAGCCCTATTTTGCGACGTTAGCCGCACGCGCTCGGCGCACACCAGAGCTACCAACACGGCACATGTCGAAAAAATGAGAGTGGATAATCTCCCACATTGAGCCTTGCTTGGGGCTCAATGTGGGAGATTATCCACTCTCATTCATCAGGCGTCCGAAAATCCACGCTCGTGCGTCCGTATTTCCACACTCGTGCTGCGCGCTCGCGAAGCATCGCGGATGTTGATTAGGAGCGACATGAATCGCGGTATGAAGCCGTAGGGGTTGCCTGGAGGTTGCCCGGAGGCTGCCAAAAGAAAAGCTCCTGACCTGTCGATGCAGGTCAGGAGCTTGAAATCGCCGAATATCAGCTATTCCCACTCTTTCACGCTCGTTTATTGTTGTGCCATTCCAGTCAACTCCAGTTGGGTCGTCGGCTTTAGGTGTCTTGCCACCGAATCTCGCCGTGTGTCTTCGCGTAGGAGTTTGAGACAAAACGTGGAGCAACGCAGAAAACTTTTCGGCATCGAAGGCCCGCAGTTTCATTTTTGTCCCAAGGACAAAACAGGTCGGATTGCAAGTTGCAGACATCTTGGCTGAGGACGTGAATCCGCTATTTCAGCCCCTCTTCACCTATTTCGAGGAAGGAATCATAGCTAGCGGCTTTATCCCTGCGCGTTTCAGCAGGTCAGAAGCCGTATGCTGTGACCATGACTGGAAGAATCGTTGCTGGGGGCTTGGCATTGAATCAAGGTGCGCCTTATTTCAGATATTCCTCAAAGAATGCCTTCAGCTTTCCAAACGGAATGATGTCCATCTGATCGTAAAGGTCGGTGTGGCTGGCACCAGGGATAATGAGCAATTCCTTGTTGTCCCCCGTCAGCTTGCCGTACGCGGTTTCGCTGAAATAGCGGGAGTGCGCCTTCTCGCCATGCACCAGCAACACAGCAGAGCGGATTTCGCTGCTGTATTGCAAAATCGGCATATTCAAAAATGACAGCGAAGACGTCGCATTCCAGCCACCGTTGGAGTTCAGGCTGCGGGGATGATAGCCTCGCGGAGTTTTGTAGTAGGCATAATAGTCCGCTACAAACTGCGGCGCATCCTCCGGTAGCGGATCGACCACGCCGCCCGCCAGCGCATAGCTGCCGTTTTTATAGTCCTCGGTGCGCTGCGCGTTCAGTGCTCTTCGCTTCTCAAAGCGTGCCTGCTCGGAATCCTCGGCGTCAAAATAGCCGTTTGCGGTCACGCGAGTCATATCGTACATGGTCATAGCCGCGGTAGCTTTGATACGGGTGTCGATGGCCGCCGCATTGACTGCCATGCCGCCCCAACCGCAGATACCGATGATGCCGATACGCTCCGGGTCAACGCTTTCCTGCACAGAGAGGAAATCCACCGCTGCGCAGAAGTCCTCGGTGTTGATGTCCGGCGATGCTACATAGCGGGGCGTGCCGCCGCTCTCGCCGGTATAGGACGGGTCGAAGGCAATTGCGAAAAAGCCCAGCTCCGCCATTTTCTGCGCGTACAGACCGGAGGACTGTTCCTTCACCGCGCCAAACGGGCCGCTGACGGCGATGGCGGGCAGTTTGCCTTCCGCGTTCTTAGGCACGTAAACGTCAGCCACCAGCGTGATGCCGTATCGGTTATGGAAGGTCGCCTTGCTGTGCTCAACCTTATCGCTTTTGGGGAATACTTTGTCCCATTCCTGCGTCAGATTCAACTGTTCCATACCTAAACCTCCTTGTCAGTCGCTTTAAGGTATTGCTCGTCGTCCACGGGCTCCAACCACTCGTTGGAGGCCTCCTCGCCCGGAACCTCCACCGCGAGATGGGAGAACCAGCTGTCGGGCGCCGCACCGTGCCAGTGCTTTACGCCTGCGGGAATATTTACTACAT
The DNA here is from genome assembly GCA_902478705.1 of uncultured Collinsella sp. Taxonomy (GTDB): domain Bacteria; phylum Actinomycetota; class Coriobacteriia; order Coriobacteriales; family Coriobacteriaceae; genus Collinsella. The sequence continues at coordinate 2,209 of CABSMB010000041.1, forward strand.
CGCCGGGGCGCAGCTCCTGTGCCGGTTTGCCCCATTCCTGGTAAAACCCTCGGCCAGCCACGCAGACGAGAATCTGCCCGCCGCCGCTTTTGGCGTGATGGGTGTGCCAGTTGTTGCGGCAGCCTGGCTCGAACGTAACGTTGTAAATGCCGACCTGCTCGGTGGAAAGGGGCGCGAGGTAGCTTTGCCCGATAAAGTACTTCGCAAATGCGTCGTTGGGGGCACCGATGGGAAAGGCCATCTCGTTTTGATGCTTGGTTCTTGCGTCGGCGGCATCGCTATCCTCCCAGACCTCCTTCGCCATGCGAAAGGCCGCCCATGCCTTGGGCCAGCCTGCGTAAAACGCCGCGTGCGTAAGGATTTCCGCTATCTCCGCCCTGGTCACGCCGTTGTTCTTTGCGGACATCAGATGATATTGGAACGAAGAGTCCGTCAGCCCCTGTGCCATCAAGGCAACCACCGTCACCACGCTGCGGTCTCGAAGGGAAAGCCTGTCTTCTCGGCTCCACACCTCGCCGAACAGCACATCGTCATTGAGCTGTGCGAATTTGGGAGCAAAGTCCCCCAGGGCATCTCTGCCCGCTGTCTGTTTGATTGCCATGATCGATTTCCTCCTGTCGATGGTTTTGAGTGCAAAACTGCTTCCGCCCAGCTAGGCCGCGCCTAGACTCCTGTGCCCATTCGTCGCGCCTGCTCAAGAGCGGGATGCCCGCCGATTTCGCCCACGCCGTTCAAGCCGCCGGCGAATACCGTTCCGGCAAGTGTGCGCCTTTGGCGAAAATCCCTTGCGCTCCCAATTTATATTGACGAAAATGAAGGTAATACCTAAACCTGACTTTAGGTCAAGGAGTAAATTCGAGATTTGTCCGGAGGGACCATGTACACAATCGGACAGGTGGCGGATATGTTCGGTCTGCCCGTTTCCACGCTGCGCTATTACGACAAGCAGGGATTGTTCCCGGAATTGGAGCGGACGTCCGGCATTCGCCGATTCGGCGATACGGAACTCGAGGCGCTTCGGGTCATCGAATGCCTGAAGAAGGCTGGGATGGAGATCAAGGACATCCGGCTGTTCATGGAATGGTGTGCGGAGGGCCCATCGACATATCCCAAGCGCAAGGCCATGTTCGAGGAGCGAAAGGCCCACATGGAGTCGGAGATCGCGAACATGAACCGTGCGCTGGATATGTTGAAGTTCAAATGCTGGTACTACGAGCAGGCGATCCAAGATGGCAACGAGGATAGAGTGAAGGCGCTGATTCCCGACAATTTGCCGGAAGAAATCAAAGATACCTACGATAACGCCCACACTCAATAATGCCGCCCGATGCTCAAGGGGCTTTGGCAAGGAGTCGTTTTAGGCAGACATGCAAAAAGAAAGCCTCCGAACCAGAAGGTTCGGAGGCTGTTATTCCCGTTATTTCGCTGGTGGCTTTGCCCTATGGCGACGCCGAAACAGCATCAGGCGGTACTCGACGGTATCAAAACGCGAGTTCAGAAGCCAGTTCCCGTTATTCCCATAGGCATAAGCGCATCTGCTCGCGATTGCCTATCGATGCTCTGCCTCGAGCACGGCAGACACCGCATCGAGGAACTCCCGCACATGGTCTGCGGGCTGCAGCGAATGAAGCAGTCCGTAAGACACGAGACAGTCCCAATCGGTAGGGACGGTTTTGAGCATGGGGTGGACGTTGGCCCACAACGGCAGCGTCGCAAGCGCGAGGTCCTCGTTCGCGCCGCGATTGAACACCTCCGCCCGATATTGCGGAAAGTCTACGAGCGCGATTTGAGGATGATGCAAGAGTATCTCGTCGCGCACGCGATCGATTTCGGCGTTCCAGCCCCGGCGTATAAGCATAAGACTGTGATTGTGGAGGTCGTCGAATGTGACGATGTCGCGTTTGGCGAGTTCGCTGTCGACGGGAACGGCGCACCAGAGCGGCTCGCGCGAAAGCTCGAGGCCCAGGCACCCGCGCTCTTTAAGAAAGGCATCGTCGAAAATCCCCACCACGATATCCATGTCTTGCCCGAGGTTCGCCAAACCGCGCGCCGCCGAGGGTGTGTTTTCAAACGTGACCACCTGAAGGCTCATGCCAGGGCAACGTTCCTTCACCTTCGGCCACAGCTTCGTGAGCGGCGTGCTGGGTGTCATGAGCGACACTCCCACGCGGATGATGCGCTTCTCTCCACGCTCGGCGACGCGGGCGCGTGCGATTGATTCTTGAGAGTACTGCACGATATGGCGGGCGTCGGCGAGCAGCGACCTGCCTGCTCGCGTAAGCGAAAGCCCCTGATGCGATCGGTGGAACAGCGTAAGGCCTAGCCGCGACTCCAGCAGGTTCATCTGCTTGATGACGGCCGTGGGCGTGATGAAGGACTCTTGTGCCGCCTTGGAGAAGCTACCCGCCTCCGCCACGCGGATGAAAGTGTCAAGCTGTGGGTTGTACATCGATCCTCCTGTCACGCATTATGTGCCGTATATACCCCATGGTTATATCCATCATTCCAACGTGAACTTCTCGCACGTCAGTAAACGCCGTAGCCTTGTATTCGAAAAGTCACCATTAAGGAGGAGACCATGGAGTATCTGAAGCTCAACAACGACGTAGAGATGCCCATCGAGGGTTTGGGCACCTTCCTCATGACCCCGGCCGAGGCCGAGACGGCCGCAACCGCCGCGCTCGCGGCTGGCTACGAGCACATCGACACCGCCAACGCCTACATGAACGAGCGCGCCGTGGGCCGTGCCATCGCCAAGAGCGGCATCGCGCGCGACAAGATCTTCATCTCCACCAAGCTCTGGCCGAGCGTCTACGACGCGGGCATGCCGGCGGTGGACGCCACGCTCCAGCGCCTGGGGCTCGACTACGTCGACATGCTCATCCTGCACCAGCCGGTAGGCGACTACCTGGCCGCGTGGCGCACGATGGAAGAGGCGTACCGCGCAGGCAAGGTGCGCGCCCTCGGCCTCTCCAACTTCCCGCAAGACAAGATCGCCGAGGTCATCGAGGTCGCCGACATCAAGCCGCAGCTCGTGACCGTTGAGTGCCACCCCTACCACGTCCAGCGCGACCTGCGCGCCTACCTCGTGCCGTACGGCACGGTGATCGAGGCGTGGTACCCGCTCGGCCACGGCGACAAAGGTCTTCTGGAGGAGCCCGTCTTCGTCGCTCTCGCCGAGAAGTACGGCAAGACCCCAACCCAGGTGATCCTGCGCTGGCACGTGCAGATGGGCACCTCCATCATCCCCGGCTCCAAGAACCCCGCCCACATCGCCGACAACGTGAACATCTTCGACTTCTCCCTCACCGAAAACGAGATGGCCGAGATTGCCAAGCTCGACGGGACCATGACCTACTACACCGCCACTGAGGAAGCACTCGCGGGCTACCTGGCCATACGCCCCGATTTCGACGCGCAGGAGTAGCGCTCAGACGACAACGGACCAACCAAGCCGCCGCCGAGGACCAGTCGACTGTCGAGGATGAGCCCGCCGCAGTGCCCGCTGCAGACGGCAACGTCCTCGTGACCTACTACTCGGCACAGAGCCACACCGCTGTCGTAGCTCAGACCATTGCCGACGAGCTCGGCGCCGATCTCTTTGAGGTGACGCCTAGAACCTGCGGGTTATAACCCCGTGCGCACCCCAGCGTTATAGAACCCTCACCAACGGAAACTTCCGCCGGCGCGGCACCCCTCGTATGGTGGATACGTCAAGTTGCGAGAAAGGAAGGCACCATGGACTACATCACCTTGAACAACGGCGTCAGGATGCCGCAGCTCGGCTTCGGCGTGTACCAGATCCCGGACGCCGCGGGATGCCAGCGCGCCGTGGAGGACGCGCTCTCGGTCGGCTACCGGCTGCTCGACACGGCCGCGAGCTACGGCAACGAAGAGGCGGTCGGGGCCGCCATTCGTGCGAGCGGCCTGCCGCGCGACGAGGTGTTCGTGACGACCAAGCTGTGGATGTCGGATGTGAGCTACGAGGGGGCCAAGCGCGGCTTCGACGCGTCGCTCAAGCGGCTGGGGCTCGACTACGTCGATCTCTACCTCATCCATCAGCCGTTCGGCGACGTCTTCGGCGCGTGGCGCGCCATGGAGGAGCTCTACGAGCAGGGCGTTATCCGCGCCATAGGCACAGCTAACTTCTACCCCGATCACCTCGCAAACCTCATCTCGTTCAACCGCATCGCCCCCGCCGTGAACCAAGTCGAGTGCAACGTGTTCTTCCAGCAGCGCGAGGCGCAGGAGTACATGGCCGGCAAGGAGGTGGCCATGGAGGGTTGGGCGCCCTTTGCGGAGGGCAGAAACGACCTCTTCCGCAACGAGGTCCTCGCTCGCATCGGCGAGGCGCACGGCAAGACGGTCGCCCAGGTCGTGTTGCGCTGGCTGCTGCAGCGCGGTGTGGTCTGCATCCCTAAGAGCACGCACCGCGATCGCATGGAGCAGAACTTCGACGTCTTCGACTTCGCGCTGGGCGACGACGAGATGGTCGCCATCGCCGCGCTCGACACCGGGCGCAGCGCGTTCTTCGACCACCACGACCCCGCCACCATCGAATGGATGTCCGGGCTCGTGCGCAACGTGTAGACGAGCGTCAGACCGCACTGATAACTTACTAGGAGGAATTGCCATGAACTCATTCACGTACGACTACCCGGTCAGGAACTACTTCGGCGAGGGGGCCATGGACCAGGCACTCGACGCCGAGATGGGTGCCATGGGCAAGACAGTGATGCTCGCCTACGGCGGAGGCTCGGTCAAACGAACCGGCGTCTACGGCCACGTGGTCGATAAGCTCACGAGCGCGGGCAAGCGCGTGGTGGACTTCGGCGGCATCATGCCCAATCCGACCTACGAGAAGTGCCAGGAAGGCGCCGCGCTCGCACGCGAGGAGCAGGTCGACTTCATTCTCGCCGTCGGCGGCGGGTCGGTCTTCGACTGCTGCAAGGTAGTCTCCGCGCAGGCGATGCTTGACGAGGACATCGAGAAATTCGAGCACGCCGACGGCAAGATGCCGAGCTCGTTCATCCCCATGGGCTGCATCGTTACGCTCTCCGGCACGGGCGCCGAGCAGAACAACGGCGCCGTCATCACCAACGAGGAGACACACGTGAAGGGCGCCTATCTGGGGGCGATGCCCATGTGGGCGGCGCTCGACCCGGCGCTCACGCTCACCGTACCGCACACGCAGTTCATGAGCGGCGCGTTCGACACGCTCTCGCACTGCATGGAGAGCTATTTCGGAAGCCCGCGCGGACGCAACGTCACCGACGACATCAACCTCGCCATCCAGCGTAACGTCATCCGCAACATGCGGATCATCGCGGACGACAATCAGAACCTCGAGGCGCTCAGCGAGCTCGTATACGACTCCGCCATGGCCGAGAACGGCGTGCTCAAGATCGGCAAGTCAACGGACTTCCAGGCGCACATGATCCAGCACCAGTACGGCGCGTACACCCACACCAACCACGGAATGGGCCTCGCTGTCATCCACCCTGTGCTCTACCGCCACCTGGCCCCCGAGGCGCCCGCGCAGTTCGCCCGCTGGGCGCGCGAGGTGTGGGGCGTCGACGGCGAGGGCAAAGACGACCTTACGGTGGCGCTCGAAGGCATCGACCGCCTGCAGACGTTCATCGGCGAGATGGGGCTTCCCACGAGCTTCGCCGAGATGGGCTCCGACGCGTCCGACGAGACGCTGCACAAGGTTGCGGACACCTGCGTGCTCACCGGCGGCTGCGCCAAGAAACTGGAGCGCAGCGAGGTGTTCCAGATTCTGACCGAGTGCCTCTAGATCGGCGGTAGGTGATCCGCCCGCGCCGAAGGAAACAGGAAGGCTCCTCGTTTTTCACGAGGAGCCTTCTGAGTTTTTGCCCGATTGTAAAACCATGTGGCTTGCAGGTG
>CABSMB010000042.1 GCA_902478705.1 uncultured Collinsella sp.
GGACAAAATAATCAGTAGTGTATGTCCCAGGTGTGAGAGTCGTAACGAGTTTGTTGCCGCAGGCGACCCCGGGACAAACACTACTGATTATTTTGTCCCAGGGCCTTGCTTGTTGGTAATTCTTTGAGGACCACATGCTGAAGAGGTTTTTGTCTTATTACAAGCCCCAGATGGGGCTTTTTGTTGCCGATACTGTTTGCGCTCTGGTGCTTGCTGCTATTGACCTGGCGTTCCCCATCATTCTGCGCAATCTGACCGGCGGGCTCTTCACCCAAGGCCAGGCTGTCATTATGCAGGCACTCGGCATGATTGCGGTGGGCCTGGTACTGATGTATGCCATCCGTTGCGCCTGCCGCTACTTTGTAAGCTATTGGGGTCATGTGATGGGCGCGCGCATGGAGTCCAAGATGCGCGAGGACCTGTTTGATCAGTACGAGCGCTTTAGCTTTGCGTATTTCGATCGCAACAGCTCGGGCGACATGATGAGCCGCGTGGTCAACGACCTGTTCGATATCTGCGAGGCAGCACACCACGTGCCCGAGTGGATTATCATCTGCGGCATTGAGATCGTCGGCTCGTTTGTGATTCTGTTTACCATTGCCCCGGTGCTGGCACTTGCCATGGCCGTGGTGACGGCGGCATTTGCGGTCATCATGTTTTGGCAGAACATGCGCATGCGCGAGGTCTTTAGCGACAACCGCAAAAAGATCAGCGGCATTAATGCGCAGCTGCAGGACTCGCTGGCGGGCATGCGCGTGGTCAAGAGTTTTGCAAATGAGGAGACCGAGCGCTCCAAGTTCCACGCCTCCAACGATCGCTACCTTTCGTCCAAAGAGAACATGTATCACGCCATGGGCGTCTATACCGCGACGTATGGCCTGCTCTCGGGCGTGCTCTATGTGATCGTGGTGCTGCTGGGCGGTTGGCTGGTGGCGCAAGGCCGGCTGCAGGCGGTCGATATGGCGACCTTCGCGCTCTACATTTCGTTGTTCTGCACGCCGCTCGAGACGCTTGTGAACTCGGCTGAGATGTATCAGAAGGCAATCGCCGGCTTTAAACGCATGGACGAGGTGCTCTCGACTGCGCCGGATATACAGGACAAGCCGGGCGCTGCGGACCTGCAGGTGACGATGGGCGCGGTGGAGTATCGCGACGTGTGCTTTAACTACGAGGATGTCGAGCTGGGTGGCGGCGATGAGGCTCGTCCCGTGATCGACCATATGGATCTGTCCATCAAGCCCGGGCAGACCATTGCGCTGGTTGGCCCCTCGGGCGGCGGCAAGTCCACGACTTGTTCGTTGCTGCCGCGCTTTTATGACGTTGCTGCCGGATCCATCAGCATCGATGGCCAGGATGTGCGCGACGTGACGCAGCAGAGTCTGCGCCGCGCCATTGGCCTGGTGCAGCAGGATGTCTACCTGTTCGACGGCACGATTGGCGAGAACATCGCCTACGGCAAGCCGGCTGCCACGGCAGAAGAGATCGCCGAGGCAGCCCGCCGTGCCAATATCGACGCCTTTATCGAGTCGCTGCCGCAGGGCTACGACACCGTGGTGGGCGAGCGCGGCAGCCGCCTTTCGGGCGGCCAGAAGCAGCGCGTCGCCATTGCGCGCGTGTTCCTCAAGAATCCCAAGATCCTTATCTTGGATGAGGCGACGAGTGCTTTGGATAACGAGAGCGAGGAAGCGGTCCAGGAGTCGCTTGAGCGCCTGGCGCACGGCCGCACCACGATTATCATCGCCCATCGCCTCTCGACCATTAAACATGCCGACGAGATTGCGACCGTCGAGCATGGTCGCGTTGTGGAACGTGGCACGCACGAGCAGCTTCTCGCCCGCGGCGGCACCTATGCCCGTTACTATCGAATGCAGTTCGAAGGTGCGCGTGCGCATGAGCTCGACTAATTGATATGACAGGAAGTTTATGGCTGACAAGAACCCTTTGACTCCGGAAGAAGTGACGGAGTTATTCTCCGAAATCGACGCATCCGGCGTCTTGGATCCTACGCTCGCCAAAAAGCGTACCGAGCGCATGCGCGAGAAGGAAGCCGCGGTCAAGCGCGGTGACAAGGCGGCGCTGGCACAGCTGCGCAGCGAGGACCGCGCGGGTCAAGCCAAGCATATCGACCCGTTGTCCGAGGATGACCCTTCGGGTTCGCAGGTGAGCCATACCATTACGAAGACCGCCATGGCTGTGGTCATTACCATCCTGGTGCTGATTGTGGGCATGCAGATTGGCTACGGCGTGATGCGCCGTTTGAACACCGCAAACCTCTCCGAGAGCGTTTCGGTGGATACCGTTTCCACGGCGCTGAAGGGCGGTCTCGAGTGGGGCAACGGCTTTACGCAGTTCCCGCTCGACTTTACCGTCGACGAGGCCGACGAGCGAACGGGCACGGTAGAGGTGACGGTGCTGGATACGTCGTCTGCCAACGAGCTCGAGCTGTTGTCCAACGGTCAGATTCAAGCCGCGGCGCTCGCGACCAACGCGTTGCTCAACGATAAGATCGACCGCGTGGTGTACAACGTGCATGCCTATATCGATGAGGACGGCAACATTCAGCATGATTCCTTCTTTGGCATGTTTCCCGCTCAAGGCCATCAGAGCGCCATTCTGACGTTCGTGTGGACCAAGAGCTCGTCGAACGCCACGAGCATCGACTGGAAGATGCGTATCGTGAGCATGGACGATACGATTGCCGAGCGCATCCAAAAACAGGTGAACTCGGTGTCGTCGCTGATCGAGGACCCGGCGGTGAGCCAGACCAAGATCACGGAAGAGAAGGCCGAGCGTGATCTGGAGCATCGCCTGCACGGCCGCGAGATCTTCCGCGGCGGCAAGCCCGACCGCACGCCGTCCGATCTGCTGGAGCAGGACAAATAAGAAGCCATCATCCCGCGTGAGCCAAATGCCCGCGCGGGATATTTTTTAATCCGTCCCAGAAAAATCATTATGCATAGAAAGTCATAATTATCATTTCGTAAACATTTCGATGAAATTAACGCCATGGCGCATACTTGCGGTTACAATACCGCGAGGCCTAACTACCAACCTTTAAGCCGGTCCAGAGAGACCGGGAAGGAGAATTATGGCGAACAACCATACTACGGGCGCTGCCGCCCGCACCATCGCGCCCAGCGAGCTTTGCCAGCGCATGCTGTCCAAAACCAGCAAGGGCACTTGTGGTCCCTGCATCCTGTACCTTGAGGATGGGACCATTTTTTATGGACGTGCATGCGGCGCCGAGGGCACCGCGACCGGCGAAGTCTGCTTCAACACCTCGCTCGAGGGCTACTTTGAGGTCATGACCGACCCGAGCTATGCTGGACAAATCGTAACCATGACCTATCCGCAGATCGGCAACTACGGCATCGACGAGACCGACGTCCAGTCGGCCTTCCCCGGCGACGCCGCTCGCCCCGCGAGCGCTCCGGCCATGCGCGGCATGATCGTTCGCGACATGTGCGCCACGCCTTCCAACTGGCGCTCGGCCGTCAGCGTGCCGGAGTATCTGCGCGCCCACGGTATCGTCGCCATCGAGGGCGTCGATACCCGCGCCCTGGTGCGCCACCTGCGTGACAACGGTTCCAAGATGGGCATTATCTCGACTGAGATTTTCGACGTCGACGAGCTTGCCGAGCGTCTGGCCGCAGCACCCACGCTGGTGGGCGAGAACCTGGTCAAGACCGTGAGCTGCCCCGAGCCTCATGAGTTTGCAGCTGCCGACCTGCCCGCCACGCATGACTTCGCGCTCGCGTCCGCCGCTTCTGCCCGCCACAAAGTGGTCGCCTACGACTGCGGCGTGAAGCGCGGCATTCTGGAGGGCCTCGTTCGCGCCGGCTGCGACCTTACCGTCGTGCCGTGGGACACGCCCGCGAGTGAGGTGCTCGGCATGAACCCCGACGGCGTCTTTTTGTCCAACGGCCCCGGCGACCCCGATGCCGTGGTGGAGACCTACGAGCAGGTGCAGCAGCTGATCGGCAAGGTTCCGGTCTTTGGCATTTGCCTGGGTCACCAGATGATCAGCCTGGCCTGCGGCGCTCAGATGGAAAAGCTTAAGTTCGGCCACCGCGGTGGCAACCAGCCGGTTATGAACCTGGTGAGCCGTCGCGTGGAGATCACCGCGCAAAACCACGGCTTTGGCCTGTTGTTCCCCAGCTTGGGCAAGCTGATCCCCGAGCTTTCCGGCGGCGAGACCGAGCATGCGGCCGACGGCGATCTGCGCGCCTGGGTGCGCCGCGGCATCGCGCCGGTCGTGATGAACGAGCGCTTCGGCCGCATTCGCCTGACGCACGTGAACCTCAACGACGGCACCGCCGAGGGCATCCAGCTGCTCGACGCCCCGTGCTTCTCGGTCCAGTACCACCCCGAGGCCTCGCCCGGCCCCACTGATGCCCACTACCTCTTTACCGCCTTTACGCGACTCATGGACGGCGAGGAGAACTGCCTGGACATCGACACCGCGAAGGACCGCCTTGCCGGCTGGAATTTCGCTGAGACCGACGATGGTTCCGCCGTTCTACCGAACGGCGGACCGGTCGACGCTGCGGCTGCATCTGGCACATCATCTTGCCGTTCTGCTTCGGACGCGCGGGCATAAGCCCAGCGCGCCCTCGCATCACGGCAACCTGATGCACCAGCTGCACCCTCGCTGACTTTCCCAAAACATTGAGTCAGCCTCTCTAGGAGGTTTTTAACATGCCGAAACGTACTGACATCAAGCGTATCCTCGTCATTGGTTCGGGCCCCATCGTTATTGGCCAGGCCTGCGAGTTTGACTACTCCGGCGCTCAGGCCTGCAAGGTGCTCAAGGAGGATGGCTTTGAGGTCATCCTGGTCAACTCCAACCCGGCGACCATCATGACCGACCCGGGTCTTGCCGACCGCACCTATGTCGAGCCCATCACCGCCGAGTTTATCGAGCGTGTGATCAAGAAAGAGCGCCCGGACGCGCTGCTGCCCACGCTGGGCGGTCAGACCGGTCTGAACGCCGCCGTCGAGCTGGCGAAAGATGGCACGCTCGACAAGTACGGCGTCGAGATGATCGGCTGCGACCTGGCCGCTATCGAGCGCGGCGAGGACCGCAAGCTCTTTAACGAGGCCATGGCCGAGATCGGCCTGGAGGTCGCGCGCTCGGGCTATGCCTACAGCGTGGAAGACGCCGAGGCCATCGCCGAGCGCGTGGGCTACCCCTGCGTGCTGCGTCCGAGTTTTACCCTCGGCGGCGCCGGCGGCGGCATCGCGCACACCCACGAGGAGCTCGTCTCCATCGTGAGCCAGGGCTTGGAGCTCTCGCCCGCACACGAGGTGCTGGTCGAGGAGTCCATCGAGGGCTGGAAAGAGTACGAGATGGAGGTCATGCGCGACCACGCCGGCAACGGCATCATCGTGTGCTCCATCGAGAACCTCGACCCCATGGGCGTGCACACCGGCGACTCCATCACCGTGGCGCCGGCGCAGACGCTCTCCGACCTTGAGTATCAGCGCATGCGTGTTGCCTCGCTCGCCATTCTGGAGAAGATCGGCGTCGAGACCGGCGGCTCCAACGTGCAGTTTGCCGTGAACCCCAACACCGGTCGCCTGATCGTCATCGAGATGAACCCGCGCGTGAGCCGTTCGTCCGCGCTTGCCTCCAAGGCCACGGGTTTTCCCATCGCCAAGGCCGCCGCGCGCCTGGCCGTGGGCTACACGCTCGACGAGATCGTCAACGACATCACCAAGGCCACGCCCGCCTGCTTTGAGCCCACGATCGACTACTGCGTCGTCAAGGTGCCGCGCTTTGCCTTCGAGAAGTTTAAGGGCACCGATCCCACGCTCACCACGCGTATGAAGGCCGTGGGCGAGATCATGGCCATCGGCCGAACCTTTGAGGAGGCCTTCGGCAAGGCCATGCGCTCGCTGGAGGACGGCCATCAGGGCATTTGCGCCGGTGGCAAGGAGGGTGCCGACAAGCTGAGCGACGATGAACTCGCTCAGGCCGTGGCAACCCCGACCGAGCACCGCATCTTCTTTGTGGTCGAGGCCCTGCGCCGCGGCTGGGATGTTGCGCGTATCCATGCCATCTGCGGTATCGATCCGTGGTACCTCAACCGTATCAACGACATGGTTCAGGTCCAGGAGAGCATCCGCGGACTGCGCGTGGAGGATATCGACGCCGACGCGATGCGCCTGCTCAAGCAGTACGGCACGAGCGACGCGGAGGTCGCCGCACTGACCGGCTCGGACGAGCGCTTTGTGCGCGCCTACCGCAAGGGTCTGGGCGTGGTCCCCAGTATGAAGACGGTCGATACCTGTGCAGCCGAGTTCTCGAGCGCCACGGAGTACCATTACAAGACGTACGAGAACATCTACCGCACGAGCCCGGATGCCAAGAAGTGCGTTGCCCCCGACGAGACCACGCCGGCGAGCAAGCCCAAGGCGATGATTCTGGGCGCCGGCCCCAACCGCATTGGCCAGGGTATCGAGTTCGACTACTGCTGCGTGCACGCGAGTTACGCGCTGGCGGCCCGCGGCTTTGAGACCATCATGGTCAACTGCAACCCCGAGACCGTCTCGACCGACTACGACACCTCTGACCGTCTGTACTTTGAGCCGCTTACCTACGAGGACGTCATGGACGTTATCGACGTTGAGCGCCCCGACGGCGTCGTGGTGACGCTCGGCGGCCAGACCCCGCTTAAGCTGGCACGCATGCTCGAGGAGAGCGGTGTGAACATTATGGGCACCAAGCCCGATGCCATCGACTTTGCCGAGGACCGCGAGCGTTTTGCCGCCCTGCTCGACAAACTGGGCATCATGTACCCGCCGGCGGGCCAGGCCACCTCGTTTGAGGAGGCCGAGGCCGTGGCCGCGCACATCGGCTATCCGCTGCTGGTGCGTCCGAGCTACGTGCTGGGCGGCCGCGGCATGATGATCGCCTACGATGCCGAGCATCTGCGCGATTACATGGCCGAGGCTGCACGCATCAGCCCTGACTACCCGGTGTATCTGGACCGCTTCCTGGAGGGTGCGATCGAGTCCGATGTCGACGCCCTGTGCGACGGTGAAGAGGTCTACATCGGCGGCATTCTGGAGCACATCGAGGAGGCCGGCATCCATTCCGGCGACTCTGCGACCTGCATCCCGCCGTTCAGCTTTAGCGAGAGCCTGCAGGCAAAGCTTCGCGAGACCACGCGCCGCATCGCGATGGCACTGGGCGTGCGCGGCCTGGTCAACGTGCAGTACGCCATCAAGGGCGAGACCGTCTACGTGATCGAGGCCAACCCGCGCGCGAGCCGTACCGTGCCGTTTATCTCCAAGGCCACCGGTGTGCCGCTGGCCAAGTGCGCGGCGCGCATCATGGCGGGCGATTCCATCGCGAGCCTGGGCCTGCCGAGCGACGAGCGTCAGCTCGATTGGTTCTGCATGAAGGAAGCCGTTATGCCCTGGGGCCGTTTCCCGGGTGCCGACGTTATCCTGGGGCCCGAGATGAAGTCGACGGGCGAGGTCATGGGCATTGCCAAGAGCTATCCCGAGGCATACGCCAAGACGCAGCTGGCGATCGACTACAAGCTGCCCGATCCCAGCAGCGGCAAGGTGTTCATCAGCGTGTGCGACCGCGACAAGCGTCACATCCTTTCGGTCGCGCGTATCCTGCGCTACCTGGGCTTTGACATCTGCTCCACCGAGGGCACGGCGCGCGTGCTGCGCGGCGGCAATGTGACCTGCGAGGTCGTGGAGAAGATCAGCGGCCCGCACGACGGCGAGCGCCCCAACATCGGCGACCTGATCGCCGATGGCAAGATCGCGGTGATCGTCAATACGCCGTACGGCCCGGGTTCGCGTGGCGACGGCTACCTGCTGCGCACCGAAGCCGTGCGCCGCGGCGTGACCTGCGTGACCGCGATGTCCGCGGCCAACACGTACGTGAGCGCCATCGAGGCGGTGCGTGAGGACCAGCAGGGCCACGGCAGCGCCAACGACATGGGCATGGACGTCATCGCCCTGCAGGACCTGCCGCAGTACACGGTGTAGACTGACCTGTTCGGCCGGGGCGGGGGCTGAGTTTCCCCCTTCGCTCCCGCTGCAAGCAGAGGCGCTCAGTGGGAAACTCGATCCCCCGCCCC
>CABSMB010000043.1 GCA_902478705.1 uncultured Collinsella sp.
TCGTTATGGACTACAAGCCCTTTACGCCGCTGAGCGAGGAGAACATCGACGGCCACATGCTCTTTGGCATGATGGGCAAAAACTGCCGTACCACCATCATCAACGGCAAGGTTCTGTACAAGGATCGCGAGTTCGTTGGCATTGACGAGGAAAAGATCAACGCGTGGACCATGGCTGAGTCCAAGAAGCTCTGGAGCACGCTCAACGATCGCACCTACTAATAACAAGTAGATTCACGCGCGTCGGATGTTTCGCCGCATCCGACGCGCGTATAGGCGACCTCCGCGGGGTCGCCGGCGCTGTGCTAGCGCTACACCGTATTTGCGCCCGCCGCGCGGTCTCGCCGGGCGTTACAGAGAGGAGCTCATTATGAGCGACATCATGAGGCCGATCCCGTTTTCGCAGCTGATGAACTGGATCATCGAGGAGCACAAGACCCAGGACGCCATCTTTGGCGTGCGCAAGATGGTCACGACCAACCAGGAGGGCGCGCTTCCCATTTTTGACGAGCGCATCGAGACTCCGTTTGGCCCGGCCGCCGGCCCCAATACGCAGCTTGCCCAAAACATCGTGGCATCCTACGTGGCCGGTTCCCGCTTCTTTGAGCTCAAGACCGTCCAGGTTATGGACGGCGAGGAGCTCTCCAAGTGTGTGAACAAGCCCTGCATCGTGGCGCAGGACGAGTGCTACAACTGCGAGTGGTCGACCGAGCTCGAGGTTCCGCAGGCCTTTGCCGAGTACGTGAAGGCATGGTTTGCCTGCCACCTGATCGCTCGCGAGTACGGCCTGGGAAGCCCGGACGGTTTTGTCTTTAACATGTCCGTGGGTTATGACCTCGAGGGCATCAAGAGCCCCAAGGTCGACGCCTACATCGAGGGCATGAAGGACGCCAGCGGCTCCGACGTCTGGAACGAGTGCCGCGCATGGGCGCTCGCCAACCTGGACAAGTTTGAGCATGTCGACGCCGCGTTTGTCGAGTCCATTCCGGCGCGCGTGTCCAACTCCATCACCGAGTCCACGCTGCATGGCTGCCCGCCGGCCGAGATCGAGCGCATCGCGACCTATCTGATTACCGAGAAGGGCCTCAACACCTACATCAAGTGCAATCCCACGCTGCTGGGCTATGAGTTTGCCCGCCAGCGCCTCAACGAGCTGGGCTTTGACTACATCGTCTTCGATGACACGCACTTCCGCGAGGACCTGCAGTGGGTCGATGCCGTGCCTATGTTCGAGCGCCTGATTGCCCTGTGTGCCGAGCGCGGCCTGGAGTTTGGCGTCAAGCTCACCAACACCTTCCCCGTCGACGTGACGAGAAACGAGCTGCCCTCCACCGAGATGTACATGTCGGGCCGTTCGCTGTTCTCGCTGACCATCGAGGCCGCCCGTCGCATTACCGAGCAGTTCGATGGCAAGCTGCGTATCAGCTACTCCGGTGGTGCCACGGTCTACAACATCCGCGCTCTGTACGATGCCGGCATTTGGCCCGTCACCCTGGCGACCGACGTGCTCAAGCCCGGCGGTTACGAGCGCTTTAGCCAGATGGCTGGCGAGTTTACCGACCTGGATGGCAAGCCGTTCGCGGGTGTCTCTCTCGAGGCCGTGACCGCGATCCAGACCGACTCGCTCACCAACCCGCTCTACAAGAAGCCGCTGCGCCCGCTGCCCGACCGCAAGGTCGCCGGCAAGAGCCCGCTTTCCGACTGCTTTACCACGCCGTGCCGCACGAGCTGCCCCATCCAGCAGGATATTCCCGCCTACCTGGCGGCTGTTGACGAGGGCCGCTTCGAGGACGCGCTCAACATCATCATCGAGCGCAACGCCCTGCCGTTCATCACCGGCACCATCTGCCCGCATCCCTGCGGCCGTGCCTGCGAGCGTGCGTTCTACGAGCCCGAGGGCGCCCAGATCCGTGCCAGCAAGCTCAAGGCCGCCCGCGAGGCCATGACCGCCGTGCTGCCCAAGCTGCGCGCCCAGGCCATCGCCAACGACGGCGAGCGCAACGTTGCCGTTATCGGCGGCGGCCCGGCCGGTCTGGCGACGGCGTTCTTCCTGACGCGCGCCGGCGTGCCCGTCACCATCTTTGAGGCCCGCGATTCGCTCGGCGGCGTGGTCCGCCACGTGATCCCCGAGTTCCGCATTGCGAGTGACGATATCTCCCACGATGCCGAGCTCTGCCTGGCCTTTGGCGCCAAGGTGCAGCTCAACGCTCGCGTGGATTCCATTGACGACCTCAAGGCCCAGGGCTTTACCGACGTGGTCGTGGCCACCGGTGCGTGGATGCCCGGTTCTGCAGGCTTGGGCGAGGGTGCCGAGCTCGACGTGCTGGAGTTCCTCGAGGCCGCCAAGAAGGGCGAGAAGCTCGAGCTGGGCGAGGACGTCGTAGTCATTGGCGCCGGCAACACCGCCATGGACGCCGCCCGCGTGGCCAAGCGCCTGGCTGGTGTGAAGAACGTGCGCCTGGTGTATCGCCGCACCAAGAAGCAGATGCCCGCCGACGAGGAAGAGCTCGATCTTGCTCTTGCCGACGGTGTTGAGTTCTGCGAGCTGCTGGCGCCCAAGGCGCTCAACGGCGCGGTGCTGACCTGCGACGTTATGGAGCTTGGCGAGCCGGACGCAAGCGGCCGTCGCAGCCCCGTCGCCACGGGCGAAACCGTCGAGCTGCCCGCCACCGCGGTGATCTGCGCCGTGGGCGAGGGCATCGATGCCAGCCTGTACGATGCCGCGGGCGTTGAGCACGACCGTCGCGGTCGCCTTGCCGCCACCTCCACCGGCGTCGAGGGCGTCTGGGCTGCCGGCGACTGCCGTCGCGGTCCGGCTACCGTGGTCGAGGCTATCGCCGACGCCGCCGAGGTCGCCCGCGCCATCGCCGGTGTCGACTTTGACAAGTACGCCGACTGCAACGCTCAGGCCGGTCGCGAGGACACCTGCTACGAGCGCAAGGGCACCCTGTGCCGCGATAAGCGCAACTGCACCAAGACTCGTTGCCTGGGCTGCGGTTCGGTGTGCGAGGTCTGCTGCGATGTGTGCCCCAACCGCGCCAACGTGGCCATTAAGGTTCCGGGTCTGGACAAGCACCAGGTCGTCCATGTCGACGGCATGTGCAACGAGTGCGGCAACTGCGCCGTGTTCTGCCCCTACCAGGAGGGTCGTCCCTACAAGGACAAGCTCACTCTGTTCTGGAGCGAGCAGGACATGGAGAACTCCGAGAACGAGGGCTTCCTGGCCGTGGACGAGGATCACTTTAAGGTCCGCGTCGCCGGCACGGTCCGCACCGTCTCGGTCGATGCCGTCAACACCGGCCTTCCCGAGGCCGTCCGCCTGACCATCAGGGCCGTGCGCGACAACTATTCGTACCTTCTTAAGAAATAGGCGAGTCTCTTATGGCCAAAGCTATTCAACATAACGTGGCCTACGTTGCCTGCGGAAGCGGTTGTGCCTCCGCAGGCGGCGACGCCCGCTGCAGCGAAGGCTGCATTGGCTGTGGCGCCTGCGTCACGGCCTGCCCCCACGGTGCCATCGAGCTGGTCGATGGCGTCGCCCGCGTGGACCGCTCCAAGTGCACGGGCTGCGGCCTGTGCGGTATGGCGTGCCCGCAGCGCGTGATTGCCTTCGTCCCCGGCTACCAGAACATCCTGGTGCGCTGCAACAACACCGATAAGGGCGCCATTGCCCGCAAGATCTGCGACACCAGCTGCATCGGCTGCGGCATGTGCGCCAAAAAGTGCCCCGCTGGCGCTATCCGTATCGAGGACAACTGCGCCCATATCGACGGCACGGACTGCCTGTCGTGCGGCATGTGCGCTGTCGTGTGCCCGCATGGCGCCATCCACGACCGCACCGGCATCGCCGCCGGCGTGTAGAAGGGAATCACCATGGCACAGGAATTCACTTTTACCGTTAACGGCGTGGAGCGCACGACGACGGAAAACAAACCGTTACTGCGCTACCTGCGCGACGACCTGCATATTCACTCCGCCAAGGACGGCTGCTCCGAGGGCGCGTGCGGTACCTGCACCATCCATGTGGACGGTGCGGCCGTCAAGGCCTGCGTACTGACCACCGCCCTTGCCGCCGGCCGCAACATCGTGACCGTCGAGGGCCTGCCCCAGGACGTGCGCGAGGCCTTTGTGTACGCCTTTGGCGCCGTGGGCGCCGTGCAGTGCGGTTTTTGCATCCCCGGCATGGTCATGGCAGGTGCAGCGCTCATCGCCGAGGACCCCGAGCCCACCGAGGAGCAGATCAAGTACGCCATCCGCGGCAACGTCTGCCGCTGCACCGGCTACAAGAAGATCATCGAGGGCATTTCGCTGGCAGCTGCGGTGCTCCGCGGCGAAAAGCAGATCGACGAGGACCTGGAGCGCGGCGACGACTACGGCGTGGGCAAGCGCGCCTTCCGTATTGACGTGCGCAAGAAGGTGCTCGGCGAGGGCAAGTATCCCGATGACATCGACGAGCTCGATCAGCCGGGTCTGACCTACGCCAGCGCCGTGCGCTCCAAGTATCCGCGCGCCCGCGTGCTCTCCATCGACACCTCCAAGGCCGAGGCCCTGCCCGGTGTGGTGGGCATCCTGCGCGCCGAGGACGTGCCGGTCAACCAGGTCGGCCACCTTATCCAGGACTGGGACGTCATGATCGCCCAGGGCGATATCACCCGCTGCGTGGGCGATGCCATCGTGCTGGTGGTTGCCGAGGACGAGGCGACGCTCGAGAAGGCCAAGAAGCTCGTAAAGATCGATTACGAGCCGCTGGAGCCCGTGCGTAACATTGTCGAGGCCAGGGCTGCCGACGCCCCGCGCCTGCACGACAGCTTCTTTGCCTTTGGCAACACGGTGGAGCTCAAGGACAACGTGTGCCAGAGCCGTCACGTGACGCGCGGCGACGCCGCCAAGGCGCTGGCAGAGAGCGCGTTCACCGTGACGCAGCGCTTTACCACGCCCTTTACCGAGCATGCCTTCTTGGAGCCCGAGTGCGCCGTCGCCTTCCCGTACAAGAACGGCGTCAAGGTGCAGTCGACCGATCAGGGTGCCTACGACACACGCAAAGAGTGTGCTCACATGTTTGGCTGGGATAGCGAGCCCGAGCGCGTGGTCGTCGAGACCATGCTCGTGGGCGGCGGCTTTGGCGGCAAGGAGGACGTGTCCATCCAACACCTGGCCGCGCTCGCCGCCTATAAGTTTCAGCGTCCTGTGAAGTGCAAACTCACGCGTGCCGAGTCTCTCGCCTTCCATCCCAAGCGTCATGCCATGGACGGCACCTTTACGCTGGGCTGCGACGCCGAGGGCAACTTTACCGGTCTGGACTGCGAGATCAACTTTGACACCGGCGCCTACGCGTCGCTGTGCGGCCCGGTGCTCGAGCGCGCCTGCACGCATGCCGTCGGTCCCTACAAGTACCAGAACACCGACATCCGCGGCTTTGGCTACTACACCAACAACCCGCCCGCCGGCGCGTACCGCGGCTTTGGCGTGTGCCAGTCCGAGTTTGCGCTCGAGAGCTTGATCGACTTGCTGGCAGAGAAGGTCGGCCTGGACCCGTGGGAGATCCGCTACCGTAACGCCATCGAGCCGGGCGAGGTTTTGCCCAACGGCCAGATTGCCGATTGCTCCACGGCGCTGAAGGAGACACTGCTCGAGGTCAAGGATGCCTACTATGCGCATCCCGGACACGCCGGTATCGCCTGCGCCATGAAGAATGCTGGCGTGGGCGTGGGTCTGCCCGATGCCGGCCGCTGCAAGATTCGCGTCGAAGATGGCCGCGCCGTGGTCTACGCCGCCACGTCCGACATTGGCCAGGGCTGCAACACGGTCTTTTTGCAGGACGTTGCTGAGGCGTGCGGTCTGCCGCTGAGCTGCATCGCCAACGGCGAGTGCTCCACCGAGAACGCTCCCGACTCCGGCACCACGTCTGGCTCGCGTCAGACGGTCGTGACCGGCGAGGCCGTGCGCGGCGCCGCCTTCCTGCTGCGCGATGCTATGGTTGGCATCGAGGCTGGCAAGCCTGCGCCTACCGCCCCGGTGAGCGCCCATGGTGACGGCGTCAAGATCGAATACGACGACGGTCGTGCCTATCAGCTGCGCACGCAGGAGCTCGTCGCCGGCCAGGGTATGCATCCTCAGGATCCTGCGGCCGCCATCAAGGCGCTCGAGGGCTGCGAGTTTGGCTACGTGTACCTGGAGCCGACCGACAAGCTGGGCGCCGACGTGCCCAATCCCAAGAGCCACATCTGCTACGGTTTTGCCACGCATGTGGTCATTCTGGATGATGACGGCCGCGTGAGCGAGGTCTATGCCGCGCACGATTCCGGCAAGGTGGTCAATCCCATCTCCATCCAGGGTCAGATCGAAGGCGGCGTGCTCATGGGTATGGGCTATGCACTTACCGAGGACTGGCCGCTCAAGGACTGCGTGCCCCAGGCGAGGTACGGTACGCTCGGGCTGCTCCGTGCGCCCGAGATTCCGGATATCCACGCCATCTACGTGGAGAAGGACGAACTGCTGCCCGTGGCATATGGCGGCAAGGGCATTGGCGAGATCGCAACGATCCCCACGGCGCCCGCCGTGCAGAACGCCTATCGCGCGTTTGACGGCAAGCTGCGTCCGGATCTGCCCATGGTGGATACGCCCTACAGCCGCGCCCGTCACCGCGGGTAGGGTAGGGCGTGGACGGCCATTACTGACGGGCTGTCCATGCTCAGCATCAACTGCATACGCTGCGCCTTTGGCCCCGGCTCCATCGCGAGCCGGGGCCTTTTGCTTGGAGCGGAGGCAGCATCCCGGAATTCAGGCAATCCGGTGGTCAGGGGTTGCGCGAGCGTTGCGCTAAGGATGCCAAGCGTAAAACCTTCAATGAAAATAGCGTAAAAACTGCATCTGTCATGGCGTAAAAACTACATTGAAAGTAGCGTAAAAACAGCATTGAGAATGGCGTAATTTCGTATATCGCATGATCGCCCGAGCTTGCACACGGCCTTTTGCGAGCTCTTGCCATGAACGAGAGCCAGGCCGTCATGTACAAGACGCTCATAAAGGACGCCTCGTACGGTGAGGCGGGCCCCGACGAGAGGACCATCGCTGCGTATTTGGACCTCTTCAACAGGCTCAAGCTGACCGAGGACCTGTGCGGATGGGAGCCGCCTATGCGCTCGAAGGCCCGCGTTCGCGTGCGCCCCAAGCGCTACTTCTGCGACCCGTCACTTGCGGCGGCGTTGCTGGGGGCTACCCCTGAGCGGCTGCTTGGCGATATGCAAACGCTGGGGATGCTCTTTGAGAACCTCGTTCTGCGCGACGTGCGCGTGTTCCTTTCCACCTACGGCGGTGTCGACAACAGTGTCCATTATTTCCGAGATGAGAAGGGCCTTGAGGTCGATCTGATCGTTGAGCACGACGGGCGCTGGGGAGCCATTGAGGTCAAGCTGAGTGATGCGAAAGCAGACGATGGAGCGAGAAATCTCAAGGCGCTGGAGAGGAAAGTGCTCTCCAATCCTGCCGCCCAGAATGCCGCGCCGGCGTTTTTGGCGGTCGTGGTTGGAAAGGGGAGCATTGCCTACACACGCGACGACGGCGTGGCAGTGATCCCCATGGCGGCTCTTGGGGCGTAGTGGTTTTGCGGGCGTGCCGTGCTTCCTTTACCGAAAATCCATTTGGTAAACCAGATGCTCGCGGATAGAATAAAGTTGACGGTAGCCCAAGTTCTGGAGAGCTGGGCAGCGCCGTTGCTTGGTCAAGAGGTCAGTGCCTTAATGGCAGTGACTTGTTATGCTTCGAATGCTGCTTGAGTGCCTCGGAAAGTTCGATAAGCGCCGTGAAGAGCAAGACCAAAGCAACCAAGAGCTCTGTGAGCTCTGATGGGCCCGGGATGACCGCTGATTCAAGTCACCGGGCCTAAATCTTTTTCATGCATTTGAATAGAGCGGGCAACTCCCTTGGGGCCGTCTGTGTGGCGAGTGCCTGGCGCATGGCATTGCGTCCCGCTTTCATGTCCGCATGAGCGCCTATCCTTACGGCAATGTAGCCGCCTGTGTAGCAAGCGGCAAGCAACGGGGAAAGGCCCTAACCGTGTCAGCTGAAAAG
>CABSMB010000044.1 GCA_902478705.1 uncultured Collinsella sp.
GCCCCAGGTCACCCGCACCAAGCCCCAGGTCGCCCGCGGCGGCCCAGTACGCGTTAAAGTCCTCGTCGCTGCCGGTAAAGCTCGCCATGCAGCCATCGGCCACAAAGATACGCTCCGCCAGTTCGGTAAGCTTGGCGCGCAGGTCGTCCAGGCGCTCGTCAAAGTGGTCGAGCAGATCGTGCAGGAACAGGTAGAAGTCCACGCCCGAAAGCTGCTCGCGCACCACGGCCGAAGGCGAGCTGTAGCTCATCGCGCGACCCAGCGCCGCCGAGTGTCCGTTGTTGATAAAGCCCTGCTCAAGCCCAATGCGAATCTGCGTGAGCACGTCGCGAACGCGGTCGGCGTCGGCGTCTGCCAACAGCGTGCTCGACCACACCTCGCGCGGCAGGCTCGCCAGCGCGTCGATCTTTTCGGACAGGGCGCCGGCACTCACCAGCAGGTAGGGGCGCACGCCGTCTACGTCGGGCTGGGTCATGACCTCGGTCGTAAAGCTCAAAAAGCCCAGCTTGCCGGCGAGCAGGTTGTCAAGTTCCTCGGCCGAGTGCTCGCTCGTGGGCAGCTGTTTGAGCAGGCGGCAGAGCAGCGTCACGTAGGGCAGGTCCTCAAACGCGACGCATTCCAGGTCGAAATACTGCATGACGTAGGCCAGGCGGTTGGTGGGGATGTCGTGGCGCAGGCAGGGGATGGGTGCGGTCGTGTCCACGACCAGCGGCGGCTCAGGGCGCGCCTCGCCAATGTCGGACACGCGCAGGCGCGGCAGCGTGGCCTTGGCCTCAGGCGTGTCCTCGGCCTCCTGCGCGGCACGCAGCGCGGCCGTGCGCTCGACCACGTCGGCCAGCTCGGCATCGGTCATGGCATCGCGCTTGGCAGCCAGCTCGGCAGCTTCGGCGCCCTCCGAACCCTCGGCGGCGTCCACTGGCACCAGCTCGACCAGCGCCATATGGTCGTTCTGCAGCACCAGCTCGCGCAGCAGGTCCTCAAAGTAGCTGCCGTCCAGCTCGCCGCGCAGCTCCTCGTACACCGGGCCATACTTGAGCGCCAGCGTCGCGGCGTCGTCATCGTAGAGCCACGTGCTCAGCGCGTCGCACGCAATGGCCACGCCGTCGGCGATACCGTAGTCGCGCTGGCGCAGGTCGTATTCGTTGCTGCTGATGATGGCCTCCAGGCGCTCGCGCGGAACGCCGTGCTCGCACAGGTCGCGGCAGGCGTCCTGGAACACGCGGCGCAGCTCGCGCGCCACGCCGGGCTGCGCGTTTTGCAACATGACGAGCTCGTAGGGCTGCAGACACTCGGCCGCGGTGTAGCTCACCACGTTGCCGCCCAGGCCTGCCGCCAGGATAGCCTTCTTAACCGGCGCCTCGTTGGAGCCCAGCAGTGCCTCGAACAGGATATCCGCCGCGATCGTGCGCTTGCGGTCGAGCGCGCTGCCCAGCACCAGACCCAGGCCCACCAAGGCGTTCTCGGGCGTGGTAGCCATCTCGACGCGCTTATACTCGCAGGTCACAGGCTCCTGCACGTCCAGCGGATTGGGTGCCAGCGTGGACGGGTCCTCGCCGGCGGCAACGGCAGCGTCCATGCGGCGGCTCGCAGCGCTCGGCTGCGACAGATAACGCTCGTCCAAAAACGCCAGCGCGCGGTCCACATCTAGGTCGCCGTAGAGCGTTATATAAGAGTTGGAAGGATTGTAGTGGCGCGCGTGCGTATCCAGGAACTGCTCGTAGGTGAGCGCGGGAATCGCGCGCGGATCGCCGCCGCTCTCGTGCGCATAGGCGGTATCGGGGTAGAGCGCGGCGTTGACGGCCTCGTCCAGCACGCTCATGGGATCGGACAGCGCGCCCTTCATTTCGTTGAACACCACGCCGTTGTAGCGCAGCGTGCCCGCGTGCAGATCCTGGGCGCGGGTCTCACCGGCGTCGCCCTCGCAGCCCTCGTCCTCCGGCAGGTCCAGCTCGTAGTGCCAGCCCTCCTGCTCAAAAATGGTGGGCTTGGTGTAGATGGCCGGGTTGAACACCGCGTCCAAGTACACGTCCATCAGGTTGTACAGGTCCTGCTCGTTGGTGGTGGCAACGGGGTAGATGGTCTTGTCGGGGTAGGTCATGGCGTTGAGGAACGTTTGCATGGAGCTCTTGATCAGATCGACGAATGGCTCCTTGACGGGAAACTTGGCCGACCCGCACAGCACTGAGTGCTCAAGAATATGGAACACGCCGGTGGAATCGGCCGGCGGCGTCTTAAAGCCAATGGCAAAGGCCTTGTTTTCGTCGTCGCATGCCAGGTACAGCAGGCGAGCGCCCGAGGCGGTGTGGCGAAGCACGTAGGCGTCCGAGTCGAGCTCGGGCACGGTCTCGCAGCGCTCGACGGCAAAACCATGGCAGGTGGTACCGGGCACCAGCAGCGCGGCGGCAGCGGCGCGCGGGTCGGTTGAGGTAGTGGGCATATGCAGTCTCCTTTGACGCCCCAACGGGGGCGAATCGAGTCGAATCCTCGAGAGTATACCCATATGGGGCCCTCGACCAATCTGCCGGATGAGCGTGGATTTTCGGACGAAATCGGCCGCCAAAAGCCCAAAAACCGTCCAAATATCCACGCTCGCGCGTCAAGTACGTATCTCTCACCTCACATGCATCTCTACGACGAGGGATGAATGTGAGACAGGTAGAAGATAAAAATCAATCGGGTTATCGGATGCATATACCGCCATCAGATTGAAGCTGTATGCGGAAATGGATGGACTCTACACCGCTTACGCAAAATAACCCCTCGTTTGCTAAAACATTATAGGAAATGGCGTGGAGTGCTAAAAAGTTCTAATACAATATAAGTCATTTATCTATAGGCTGCTGATTCCTTGTAAAGGTATGGTTGATATGGTTGAGGCAAATAGCGTTATCCCCCTGTACAAACAGATTGTTCGTGCGCTTTCTGATTCAATCGCCAACGGCACGTACCGCCCGGGAGATAAGCTTCCGACCGAGGCGGAGCTTATCGAGCAATTTGGTGTGAGCCGAATAACGGTTCGCTCCGCAATTAAAGAAATGGAAGATGCTGGGCTTGTTGAGAGGGCCCGCGGCAAGGGCACGTTCGTTTCGTCGGACACGCAGATGTATGCCGCGGACGACCGTGAGAGCTTTACCCATTCGTGCCAGCTTGCGGGCAAACAGGCGTCTACCAGGGTTCTCGAAATGGGCTGGGACTTCCCAAGTCTGCGAGACGCGAAGTTCCTGGGCGTAGACGATACCCAAAAGGTATTGCGTAGCCGTCGTCTGTGCCTTGTGGATGGCAAGCCCACGATGCTGGAAACCAATAGCTATTCCGCTGCGCTTTCTTTTTTGGAGCATGAGTCCCTCGATGATTCACTGATGGCGGTACTCGATCGCCAGGGGATCAAGATGGGTCCCAACACGCGTACGCTCGAGGTCTGCTATGCGAGCGAGCTCGAGGCGGCATACCTTAACGTGGAGCTGGACTCTTCGCTGCTTCTGTTTGTCGATAGACGTTATGCTCCAAGTGGCGAGCCGCTCTTCATCTCCCGTCAGGTGTACTGCACCGAGCGACTGAAGTTCTATTTGTAAATTAAAGATAGATTGGTCGATTTACCGACCAATTGTTACCGTTCGCGGATTTGGAAAATAGACACACCACGTAGGGTAGATTGCTAATATACTTTGTTATGACAATATAGTACGTCCTATTGGTATTGGAGAACTATGAATAAGATATTGCTAGCGAGTCATGGTTATCTCGCCCAAGGCATGAAAAGCTCTCTGGAGATTCTGATGGGCACCAACGACCGAATCGAGTGCCTGTGCGCCTATGTCGATGACGATTCAAGGGACGTCGCGGCGTTGATTGATGCATGGATGGAGACGAGGGACCCTGCCGACTCTTGGTTTGTCGTGACTGACATCTTTGGCGGCTCTGTAAACAACGAATTCATTCAGAGGCAGACCGACGGATCGTTTACGTTAATCGCTGGAATGAACTTGCCGCTGCTGGTGGAAATGGTTACACAGCTGGACTCCCTGGATGCGGACAAGGCCAAAGCCGCGGTCGAGGGATCGCGTTCGTTTATTCAGCTTTGCGAGGCGGCGGACATGCTTGCCGGCGCCGAGGAAGAAGAGTTCTAGTTAGTTCTGGTTCGAGCCCTTGCTAGGGGCCACACCTGTCATTCCCTTTATCACGTGCGGAGATGATAACGATGATTAAGCTTACGAGAGTTGATTACCGACTGATTCACGGCCAAGTTGCCATGTCCTGGACTCACGCTTTGGATGTAGATTGCATCTTGCTTGCCAGCGATGCTGTGGCAAAAGACGACATGAGGAAGGCGGCCTTGAGGCTCGCCCGCCCCAACGGCGTTAAACTCGTCATCAAGGATGTTGACGCTGCTATCGAGGCGCTCAACAGCGGCGTTACCGACAAGTATTCGCTGTTTATCATCACTGAGACGATTGAAGATGTCTATCGTCTCGCTAAGGGTTGCAAAGACATCAAAGAGATCAATCTGGGCGGAACTCGAAAGACCCCTGAGACCACGCTTCATCCGACCCCTGCGATCTTTGCGACCGAGAAAGATGCCGAGCATATCCAAGAGCTCCTGGGCGATGGCGTGGCCATCGAAATCCGTCAGGTCCCCAATGACGCTAAGGTGTTTGCCAAGGACGTTTTCTAGCCGGAAACACGTTGATGCTCGGCATTTATTGAACCAATGCTCTATGCCTATGCCCGTCGATCATTTGATCGGCGGGCTTTTTATTAAAGAAAAATCAAAAAAATCTGAAATAGTTCTTGCATAGCTAGTTATATAAAGTATTATAACGTCATGGGATGAATGAAGGGTTCATCCAAGTGAGTTAGGAGTAAGGGATGTTCAATTTCGATGAGCCTCGTTACGAGAAGGTTGTGAGCGATGCCCTCGCTCTCCGTCCTCAGATTGAGGCTGCCGTGGACGAGGTCTGCGAGCAGGGTTATTCCAACATCTTCTTCATCGGCTGCGGCGGCACCTGGGCCCACACGCTCCCGATGAAGTATTGGGTCGAGACCACCACGGCCGACGTCGATGTCCACTGCGAGATCGCCGCAGAGTTCCTCGCCTGCCCGCCCAAGACCTTCAACAAGGATTCTGTCTGCGTCTTCTCCACCCGTACCGGCACCACCCCCGAGATCATTGAGGCTGCCAAGTTCTGCCAGGAGCAGGGCGCCCGCACGCTGATGTATGTCTCCAACGACAACACCCCGGCCACCGAGTACGCCGATTACAAGTTCTTCAGCTTCGCCGAGGACGACGTTCTGTGCGAGGCCATCTACACCTACCAGATCACGCTGGTCGCCCGCTTCCTCAAGAACGCCGGCGCCTTCCCCAAGTACGACACCTTCATGGAAGAGTTCGGCAACATCGCTCCGTACCTCATCAAGGCCAAGGACGCTCAGGACGAGCGCTGCGCCGCCATGGCCGAGGACTTCAAGGACACCGATTACCACATGGTGATTGGCTCCGGCATGCTCTGGGGTGAGGCCTACGACTACGCCATGTGCATCCTCGAGGAGATGCAGTGGATCAAGACCAAGTCCATCCACGCCGCCGAGTTCTTCCACGGCACCATCGAGCTGTGCGAGGAAGGCACAAGCCTCATCATGCTCTACGGCGAGGACGACACCCGTAAGCTCATGGACCGCGTGGACAACTTCACTCACATGCTCGCCGACGAGAAGGGCGTCAACGTCCGCGTGAACAAGTTTGACACCGCCGAGGTCGAGCTGCCGTTCAGCGACCCCGAGTTCCGCAAGATCGTCTCCCCGATGGTCACCTACACCATCACCGAGCGTCTGAGCTGCCATCTCGAGCACGTCCGTAACCACCCGCTCACCACGCGTCGTTACTATCACCAGATGAACTACTAATCCTCTCAAATTGCTGCGGTTGTCTGCAGGCGAGCTGCGCAGAATGCCTCGCCTGCAGACCTGTTTCTGGGGTTGATCGAAATGGTTGTCCAGTATCTTCTAGTTGCACTGGTCGCATTTATTGCGTCCATGGACGAGCAATTATTTGGCATTACGATGCTTGGTCGTCCGCTGTTTACGAGCCTGTTTGTCGGCTTGATCCTTGGCGATGTCCAGCAGGGCGTTATCGTTGGCGCTGCTTTGGAGTCCATGTTCATGGGCGCCATCATGGTCGGCGCGGCGGTTCCTCCCGAGGTCTATGCCTCCGGCGTGCTTGGCTGCGCGTTTGCCGTCATTACGGGTACGGGCACGGCAACTGCAGTCGCGCTCGCCCTTCCCGTCTCCGTCTTCCTTCAGGTGTGGCGCAACTTCTGCTACGCCGTTCCGGGTGCCTTTGCCTGCAAGAAGATTGAGACCGCTCTGGCAAATCGCGATCTTGCCAAGGCGAATCTGTACCATCTGACCATCGTGCCGCTGTCGATTGGCATTCCGTCTGCACTGCTGGTGTTTGGCTCGCTGTTCTTTGGTGCCGACCTTATCAACAATGCGCTCAACGCGATTCCGCAGTTTGTGATGGACGGCCTCAACGTTGCGTCCGGCGTCATGGTCTGCATCGGCTTCGCTCTTCTTATCAGGACCATGGGCGATAACAAGCTCCTTCCCTGGCTGTTCCTGGGCTTCATTATGGTCATCTACCTCAAGATGGACGTGGTCGGCGTCGCCGCAGCTGCCATTTGCGTCGCGCTGCTCCTGGCCTTCCGCGAGGGCTCGTCCGGTCCGCAGACGGTTGCTGCAGATGAAGAGGAGGACTTTTAATGGCTATCCAGAACACCGACCTCAAAGAGGCCAAGAAGGACGCGATTATGACTCCCGATATGTATCGGAGCATGTTCCTTCGCCAGTTTACGAGCCAGTGCTCGCAGTCGTACGACAAGATGATGGCAATGGGCTTCATGTACACCATTCAGAAGCCCCTGCGAAAGATCTATCCCAACGACGACGATTACTATGCGGCGCTCGATCGCCATACCGAGTTCTTTAACATCACGCCTCATGTGCTTCCGTTTGTAGCCGGCCTAACGGTTTCGATGGAAGAGCAGGCGGCTGCCGATAAGAACTTTGACACGTCCTCGATTAACGCCATGAAGGTCGGCCTTATGGGACCGCTTTCCGGCATCGGCGATTCGTTCTACTGGGGTACGTTCCGCGTGGTTGCCGCCGGCATTGGTATTGGCATCGCTTCGACGGGCAGCCCGCTCGGCCCCATCGTGTACGCGCTCATCTACTCCGTGATTAACTTTGCAACGCGTATCGTCGCCGCCCATCTGGGTTACGACTTGGGAACCAAGTTTTTGCAGCAGTCCGAAGAGAGCAACCTTATGTCTCGCATGACGCATGCTGCCGGTGTTCTCGGAATGACCGTTATCGGCGCCATGATTGCGGCACAGGTCTCGCTGTCCACGGCTTTGACCTTTGACGTGGGTGGTTCGGAGATTGTCCTGCAGGATCTGTTCGATTCGATCTTCCCCGGTCTGCTGCCCTTGCTGGCAACGTTCGCTTGCGTTGCCCTCTATAAAAAGGGCGTCAAGACCATTTGGATCATCTTGGGCATCTTCGCAATCTGCATCATCGGAACGGGCTTGGGAGTGTTCGCGGCGGCGTAATGTTGACTGCAATGCTCGCGCGTTGGATAACTAACTGACCGTTTGAAAACGGGGCTCGGCGTAAGGCCGGCCCCGTTTTTTGTTTGAGGGATTTCCCGACCGTCCAAAATCCACGCTCATCCGCCGCCCGCACATCTCTCATATCTCATTCGTCTCTAATACGAGAGATAACAGAAAGATGAGAGATAAATATGAGAGATAACAATGCTGCAAAGAGACAGACAACCATGGTATTGTCTCAATATAGATTGTTTTACCAGCGAAAACATGTTTAAATGAAACAGATGACAGACATCTTATCTTTCATCTCTCACTCCTCTCTAATATGAGAGATAACAGAAAGATGAGAGATAATTACGAGAGATAACTGAGAGACGAAGGAACTCCGTCTGCGGTATTCTCCGCAGGACCGAGC
>CABSMB010000045.1 GCA_902478705.1 uncultured Collinsella sp.
GGGTCACAGTGACCGAGAAAGAGAAGATGGAGCGCGGGGAGTGGCATGATGCCAACTTTGACGAGGAGCTTCTGGCAAAACGGGCGAGGGCAGAGGAGCTCTGCTATGACTTCAATATGGGAAAACCCGGAAGCAACGCGCAGATTGACGCCCTAAAAACCTTGCTCGATACCGATCTTCCGGCGGGGCTGACGGTCCTTTCGCCTGTCTACTTTGACTACGGGGACAAGACAACCTTTGGCGACGGCTGCTTTGTGAACCATGGCTGCTACTTTATGGACGGTGGTTTTATTACCTTTGGTGACAACGTGTTTATTGGGCCGTTTTGCGGCTTCTATACCGCTTCGCATCCCCTTGGGGCAAAAGAGCGCAACTTGGGTCTCGAGAGGGCTCTGCCCATTGTTGTTGGCGATAATTGCTGGTTTGGTGCGAACGTGTCCGTACTCCAGGGGGTTACCATCGGCAGCGGCTGCGTTATCGCTGCGGGAAGTGTTGTGACGGAAGACCTTCCGGACAACGTGATGGCGGCAGGCGTTCCCGCGGCCGTCAAGAAGATCATCGAACAATAACGGAGCTATTAAACGATGGGGCACGCATGGTTCCGGCAAATCCGGTTATTGGCGTGCGCGTTGGTCATGCCGCGGGCATCGATTATGAGTAGCCATGTGCGAGAGCCCCGAATACTTCGCTGGCGTTGGTCGTCTTTGAGGTCTCGGCGCTGAGATAGGACGGCACTTCGCTTTCTAGGAGGGCGCCTTGAGCGTCTTCTTAATGCGGGCGAGTTCACGCTCCCTGCCGAAGTCCCACTTACTCGGTTCCTTCCGACTCGGTTCTGCCCGAGTAAGATTGAAAAGCGAATCGAAATCGCTGTGCCGTATGGCGATGACGAACATGATTTCCATAATGACAGATATAGTTGACATCTTCTGATGGATGCAATATATTTCTGTCATGTTGCAACGGATATCTGTCCACATTTACGAAAGGAGCTCCATGCCGGGTAAGAAAAACCTTCGCATGAAGGCGGCGCGCGCGGCGGCTGGCCTTTCGCAAGCCGACTTGGCCCAGGCCGTGGGCGTTACGCGCCAGACTATCGGCCTGATCGAGGCGGGCGGCTACAACCCCACGCTCAATTTGTGCGTGGCAATCTGTAAAGCGCTACGCGTTACGTTGAACGACTTGTTTTGGGAAGACGAGAGCGACGTCGACCCTGACGCTCTTTAGGAGTTCGCTATGAAATTTGAAGATTTAAAGCTCGTACAAAAGTGGCGTGAATATGCCGGCCCAAAGGATGAGCGCTTGGAGGCTGAGAGCGCGAAGATCTACAAGATTGGTTTCGTGCTGCTTTCGTTTGGCATGTTGATGATCTTTTTCTACCAGTTTATAGCTCGACAGGTTGCGTGGGTTCACAGCGACGCCAGTGAAATGCCGCATGGCTTTGCAACGCCGTTCGAGGCAGCCATGTATTTGTGGCTCGTTATCGTGATGTTGATTTGCGCAGGACTGCAAACGCGGAAGGGCTATGTCGATACCAATCGTTTTGGGCAAACCGAGCATCTTCCCGTTGGATACTTCCTGCTTGTCAGCGGTCTTAGCGGCGCCGCGTTCGCGCTTGTCATTGCCGCGATGCGCTGTATCGCTGAGGCACAGATCGTACCGCTCGAAAGCGTCTTTTGGTTGGCGAACCTGGCTACGGGCGTGTTCTGCGGTGCGACGATTTTCGCGGCCACGTTTGCTGTCCTGTGTGCAACTTTTTTCACGGCGAAAAGACGCCGCGCCAAGATCGAGGCAGAGCTCGACGACGCCGGCGACATCTAATGCGTAAGGGGCTGACTCTGGGTTATCAGAGCCAGCCCCTTTTGTATTCGACGAACAAGCTCAGCGTCGCTCACGAAAGCGCTGAGAGTTAGCAAGACCCATCCGTATCGGCTTCATCGTCGCTCCTACGCTCGAGTGCGGCGCGGCGGGCGCTGTAGGCGACGAGGCCGGCTCCGGCTGCGGCGAGTGCTGCTGCGGCTGCGGTCAGGGGGACGTTGCTGTCGCCCGTGCCGGCGAGCGCGCCCACTTTTCCGGAGCGTTTGTTATTGTCGTTGCCCTTGCCACTGCCAGAGCCGCTTCCGCCGGAGCTGCCTCCCGTGCCGGAACCGCCGCCGCTCGAGCCGCCATCGCCGTCCACGATCATCGGTGCGTCATGGAGTCCCGTCGTATCCGCGTTGCTGCTTACGCCCACCAGCACCTCTGCACGTTCGCATGACGCGTCGGGAATGTGGAGCTCGTGCAACACGGCGCCCAGCGCGGAGTTTGCGCCCGGGCGAATCTCTTTGAGCGTTACGGGGTCGAGCGCCACCAGGTCACGCGCCTTTGCGTAGAGCGTGACCCGTTTGCCCACCTCGTCGCTCCAGCTCTCCGGGATGGCAAAGCTCATGCGGAACTGTGCCCTGCAACCCGGTGCCAGCACGGCGTTGCCGTTATCGGCTACCAGCGGGTGCGTGGCAAAGCGCTCGCCCAGTGCCTCGAGTGTGTACTTCACGTGTGCCATGTCGTTGGCCGATGCGTCCTCGGCAAGCTCCGGGTCGTAGATCGATGCCATGCGTGCGTTCGCGCCGAATCCGATGGATGCGCTGGAGAACGGTTGGTTGGAACCCTCTCGGTACAGATCGACTGTTCCTGCGGTCAGCAGCGTGTTGCCGTCGTTTCGCACCGTTACCGTAAACGACTCGCTTGCCGCCCCGGGCACTACGGCGCCCAGGTTGGCTATCGCGCCCAGTGGTGTGGCGCATGCCACCAAGGGCACTTCGATGCCGTGCAGTTCTGCCTTGCTCTGCTCGGCGCTCACGATGTGCGTGGCGAGCGCCGAGAGCATGCCGCCCGAGGTCAAAAACGTCGTTATCTGATCGATGGGGTGCTCCAGCTCGCAGAGCACGAATGGCTCCGTGAACAGGTCGTCGATCAGGGTGCTGGCGAAGATGCGGAAGTGCTTGCCCATCACCGCTACCGGGTTGCCTTCTTCGTCGTAGGTCTGTCCTACCTTGCCGTCGGTGTTCTCTACGTACATCAAGCACCGGCCGTTGTTGCTCGCGCTGAACGATGCCGGGCCACAGCCCGCGGCGCCCACGGGCTCCGACGCAAATGCCGTCGCGCCTCGCGTCCAGGTAATATGCTGCAGCTGCTCGTTGACGGTAGCCAAAAAGCCCGTGTGCTGCGGCCACGGCACCACGCGCGGCACCGAGGGGTCCGGCGACATGACGCCCCAACCCGCGATGGACTGACCGATCACGGCGTACGATGCGCAGCCGCAACCGTCTGCGGTCTCGTACGCAACGGGCACTACCATTTTGCCGTTGATATTCTCGGGTTCGCCCAGCTCGATACTCGACGGTGCTTGCGGAAAGCGGAGAACTTGGCGGAACGTCAGGCTGTCGCCCGAAACGTCCGACCACAGGGTAAAGCATTCCAGCGCAACCTCGGCCTCGCTGCCGAGCGCCTTTTCTGCGGTGGTTCCGCGGCGGTGGAGGTAGGCACCCGACAGGCGTCCGTCGACCAGCGTCTTGCCTACCGTGATGCGCGGGCACTGCAGGCAATGGTAGCCATCCTCCTGAAGGCGGCCGCGCGAGATGCTGCGCCACGACGTGTGCGATATCACGCGAACTCCGTCGTTGCTTATGTGCAGGCGCACAACGGACAGTATGCCGGATGTGCTCGCCGTATCGAAAAGGGTGTTGTCGCCGGCGGGGCGCTCGCCCGAGACCAGCAGCACGTAGGCGTCCTGGTTTTCCCTCCCGTCTGTATATTCCACCACGTCGAAGTCGTAATCGAATATGCCGTCGCGCCCCACGTCGCCCTCGCCAAACCCAAGGGGAAAGTCCACGGGTGTGGGAGCGGACCACGTGCCGTTTGCCTTTGTGTGCACCACCAGGCGCGAGCGGCCATTGTCGCCGTAGCGCACCGAGGCGATACGGAACAGGCATTCTACGCCGGCAATCATTGCCAGCTTCATGTGAGCTTCGCTGAGCACGCCAGCAAACAGCACGTTGTCGCTCGAGGGTTTTATGCCGCCACGCTCGTCCTCCGACACGCCGGCAGAATTGGCGTTGGGGTCCGCAACGGCGTTCGTTGCCTGACCGATGTAGGCGTACTCATACATCGGCGCGGCGTTTTCGTCGTTCTCTACCAGTGCATGGACGAAATGCTCGATCTGTCCCGTGTCGTCGCTTTCTGAATCTGCCTCGAGCTCAATGCGCGTGACCGCCCGGTCCCAATCGCGCACGGTAGGCGCGACGTTTCTAGCGGTGGCTGCAACCTCGGCGCGTGCGAGCAGCTCGGCGTTGGTGACGATGGTGGCCGATGCGATAAATTGCGGCACGCCGCCCGCCTCAATGTTGCCGGGCGTGCCGAAGCAGGCATCCAGCGTGTAAGGCGTATCTCCACCCAATGCGAGCTCAGAGCGCTGGAGCACATACTGGTCGCCATTGTTCACCGACATATTCCACGAATCGATGAGCGTGGGCCACGACCCCGACCAAGCCTTGGTGGTCCACTTGAACATTACGAATTGGAGTATCACATCGACATCGACGTCTGCACCTACGCGCAGTCGCGGAAGCTGGTGTCCATCTGCCTTCTCGTACCCAATGAACAGCGTGAGGGATGCGGCGCCGCGCACGGCAGACGAAGCGACGCCTGCAACGCCGGCGCCAAAGGTGACGGCAAGCCCGATCTGGATGGTGAACGAGCCCGACGTGTTTGAATAGTCGAGCGAAATGTTTTTAAAAAACGCCGCGCCGCTGCCGTGCGTGTGGGCACCCACGGCGAGCGCCAGTTTTGCCAGCACCCAGGGGTTGACGTTTAGGAAAAATGGCACCGGTCCTAGCGTAAACTGCTCGGTCCAATTGAGGTCGGTTCTTACCTGGAAGAGGGCCTTAATATTGCCGTATGCGGGGTCGTTGTTGTTACCCCAGGTTTTGCCCACCCAATCGTAGGCGAGCGAGCCGTACAGTTGTGTGGCGATATCCATCGTGAACAGCGGCGTGCAATGGTGGCGAAGGAGCTTGGTGTTTCTTGGATCGGTGCCCGAACCGGCACTCATCCTCTTGTACTGATTCCACTTCCCCTCCATCTCGTCGAGGTAGCGGTTTGCCTGCTTGGCGCCCGACTCGCGCGGCGATTTCTTCCAGTATTCCGGATCAGGGTTGCCCGAATCGTTCATATAGCTAGCTGGTTTGTACCATCCGCCAAACAGCACGTATCCAGCAAACGAGAAATCGAACAGAATGGGAAATGTGGGCATCCAGCACGTGAACTTATTGCCGCCGATACCGGGAAACGCCGCGGGGAAATCAAACGGAGTGATCTCTTGGTCCATGGTGGTGGGAATGATGGTGGTCGAGCCCGATTCCGCCTTTGCGGCCGGCGCGGTGACAACGGCCATAGGGGATGAGAGCGTGTAGGTTTTGCCCTGGTAGTCGAGCATAAAGCGCAGCTTGCCCCCTTCCTCCAGAAGGCCCGAAGCTGCATCGAGGAACGTGTCTTCAAGCGTGAACGTCGCCAGATTATCCGCGCCCGATGCGCTGGCCTTGATCTGGCCGATCTGCGTGACGGTTTCGGTTGAGCTGCCCGCAGCGGGCATCACTTTATTGATATGCAACGTTGCCTGCCCGCCCTGCGGCAGATGAGCCTGCACGGTAAAAGCGTGCGTGTCGGGCTGGTCGTTTGCTGCTTCGTCCGCTGGCATTGCCATAAACGTGGCGTCGGCGTACTGGATGTCCCATTCGTCGAACGTGAGCTGTCGAAAGTACGGCTCGCCATCGGAGAGCGGACGTGTGGGTGCGGTAATAGCGGTGCCGCCCTGGATACGCGCAAGGGGAATCTCGACATCGCGGTAGCCTGCCATGCTAATGGAGATGCCGCCGTTAAAGTCGTACGCGTCGAGAAGCGTTGCCTCGTCCACGTAGCCTTCCGAAAGAGGGGCGATCTCAAAGATGGCCGTGCCTTCTTCATCGGTAGTGGCGGTGAGCTGCTTGCCTGCGGCATAGCGCGATGCGAGCGTGACCTGGGCACCCGTGATGGGCGTATTCTTGTTGGCGACGTCGACCACGACCACACCAAACATGGTGCGCGAGAGAACGAGCACCCTGAAAGGGTCTTTTTCGTCGGCATAGGCTTCGGTGGGCGCGAACGGCAATATGAAGGCGTTTGCGCTTCCCGGCACGCGCGGCAACATAATGCTCGCCAGCGAGGACGCTCCGGCAACAAGTAACGAACGGCGATCAAGCATCTTTGGCTCCCATCCCGCAGGTATCGGTGGAAATAATCCAATTTTGCGAGAAGGCGCCCCGTGGCGGTAGTGCCGTTCAAGGGTCAAAATGTCCAAATTGAGCGCGCGAAAGCGCCAGGCCCCCGGAGCGCTTTCGATACGACGGGCAGTCTGCCGCTAGCGCAACATGTGGGCAACCAGCTCGGCGCGAGTTCCGATACCAAGCTTGGCATACACTCCTGATAGGCGGTTTTTAACAGTGCCCGGCGATACTTCCATGTGGCGTGCGATTTCGGCGTTGGTCCATCCGCGGCAGGCGAGCATGGCCATGGTGAACTCCGTGGTCGTTAGATCGTCGGCTACGTCCTCGCCCGAATCGGGGTTGTGGATGCGCCGCCAGCCGTAGCTGAAGCGGTACGTAATCTCGATGATGCGCGCGAAGTCGTCAGGGTATTGCGTTTTTAGGCACGCCTCGATGAGCCCCTGTAAAAGGCCGTGGTGCTCGCCGATGAGTTCGATAAGGCCGTCGGGGCGCGCAATGTCCCAAGCGGCTCCGAAGTGTGCTTTTGCGGCGTCGATGTCCTTGAGGCTCATGCAGGCCATGGAAGCCGACAGGTGCAGGAACAGCTCCGAGATGGGATAACTTCCCTGTTTCATGATCAGGGCATTTTCCGCCATGCCCAGGCTGCGGCCGTATTCGCCGCGCAGATACAAGGCGTGCGCCATCACGTAGCTGGCAAACAGGCGCAGGCCTTCGGGCAGATGCGCCGCAAGTGGATAAAACTCTTCGGCGGAATACGGGGAAGGCAAGTGCAGTAGGACGCTCGCGGCCGAGGCGAACAGAATATGCGTGGCGTGGACGGCGGGCGATTCCTCGTCAGTTGGCGTATCGAGGATGCCAGCAAGGCACCGGCGGGCGTCGGCGATACGGTTGAGCGACAGACTGGCATATCCGCAGATAAAGCATGCGGAATAGCGCAGTGCGGGGTCGGTGGCGTCAAGATAGGGGCGTGCTGTCTCGGCGGCGAGCGTGGCCTGTCCGCGAAAGTACAGCGCTTCTGCCGTGGCGATGGTGCGTGAATCGGGGTCGGAAATGCCTGCAACCGCAGCGTCAATCTGGCCCGGCACAAAGGCAGTGCACATCAACGGCATGGGAATGCGCGGGTAGCCATCGCAGTCCATCTTCCATCTCCCAACAGCTGGCAACTATAGCGACAATTGTACTCCTGTTGCTCGGGACTGGAATTGTTGGGCATTGCCTACGATTATGCCGAACGTATAAAGGAAGAGTCTATTGGCGATGCTCCCAAGGTGGCTACCGAAGCCTAGCTGACCTCGATATTCGGAAAAATTGCCACCCCTGCAAAAAGCTCTGTCGCAGCGGTGGGAAACGCATCTTCTGAGCATTCCGGCGTCTCCAGCCAGCGCCGGACTGCTGCTGTCGCCTGCGCGTTGGCGAGCGAGGCGTGGGGACCGTCCGGCGACTAGCGGTGACGGGAGAGCCCTGCCGCGTGCGGGGGCCTCCATCGGCGTAGACCCATGACCCCCATGGCATCGGAGAAGTCCACCATGGCGTCCAGGACCTTACCGTCCGGCACGTCCAGCCTAGCGGCTCTCTTGATTCCGAGGTCGAAGGGGCGTTGTGCAAGGCATATGGGGCCGAGTGGAAGTGGATCAAAAG
>CABSMB010000046.1 GCA_902478705.1 uncultured Collinsella sp.
TGGCAAAACGGCCGATCGTGCGCCGAGTGCGATATGCAAACATGTACATCAGCCTCCAAAGATGTCGAAAAATGTCGTTTTTGGAGGGTGATGTACATGTTTGGTTGGGATGTGCGGCCGAGAGGGGATCCGATAACAAAAAAAGCTCCCATTGCTGGGAGCTTTTTCAACCAAAATGGCGGAGGAGGAGGGATTCGAACCCTCGTGACCTTATACAGGCCAAACGGTTTTCGAGACCGCCGCATTCAACCACTCTGCCACCCCTCCGCGTGGGGTAAAAACAAAGCAGGCTCGAAGGCCTGCTTTGGAATTAACTGGCGGAGAGTCAGGGATTTGAACCCTGGAGACGCTTTTGACGCCTACACGATTTCCAATCGTGCTCCTTCGGCCACTCGGACAACTCTCCGTTAAATGCGAAAGTCAGTATACACGAGGAATCGCAAAGTGCAAACAGAAAAGTTGGCATTTTTTAAAACGCTGGGCGACGCTTGACGCTGCGGTGGGGTTCGGAGCACCAAAAAACGGCTTCCGACCAGCGCGGTTGATCAACTCAACTGTTCAAAAGAGGTATTTATAAACGCCGCGGCAACGAATTTAAAAATATCTGGCCAGCCGAGTGAACCACTGGTATGCATTTCGCGACCACAGCCTTGCAATCGCTGACCTGCGGTTTGGATCAACTTGTCCGCCCGGCATCGTATCTTGTCCACAAATCCGTCAAGCTCTTGGTCGGCATTTGGTTAGAACACGCATGAAATGCCGTGCAAGTATGGACATATGTGGAGGTCATGAGGTTGTAGCTGCATATTCTTGCGGCCTGGGAGGTTGAAAGATATTATTACCAAGTCTTTTCCTGCTTCAGGCGCACCTTCACGACCTGAAGCCACATTTGCCCAGAGGAGGTGACAATATGAAGGCTTATGAACTGCTGTTCTTTGTTGACCCGTCGCTCGACCCCGAGACTCGTCTCGCTGTTATGAAGCGTATCGATACCACGATCGCTGAGGGCGCTGGCAAGGTCGACTCCGTTGACGAGTGGGGCAAGCGCAAGCTCGCCTACGAGATCAACGACCTCACCGATGGTGACTACACCCTCATCAACTTCCACGCAGATCCTACCCAGATCGCCGAGCTTGATCGCGTCCTGCGCATCACCGACGCTGTGGTCCGCCACATGATCGTCCGTCGCGACGACCAGGAGTAAGACTGTCGTTTTGGACTGGGCTTGTGCCCCAAGAGGAAGTAGTGAGTAATGAGCATCAATCGAGTGAACATCACCGGTAACCTCACGCGTGATCCCGAGCTGCGCGCCACCGCCGGCGGAACCCAGGTTCTGTCCTTTGGCGTCGCCGTGAACGATCGTCGCCGCAACCCGCAGACCGGCGAGTGGGAGGACTATCCCAACTTTGTCGACTGCACCATGTTCGGCACCCGCGCCGAGGCCGTGAGCCGTTTCCTGGCAAAGGGAAACAAGGTCGCGATCGAGGGCAAGCTGCGCTACAGCTCTTGGGAGCGCGACGGCCAGCGCCGGAGCAAGCTTGAGGTCATCGTCGATGAGATCGAGTTTATGAGCTCCCGTGGTGGCCAGGGTGGCTACGACCAGGGCGGTTACGCGCCCGCAGCCCCTGCAACGCCCGCACCGCGTCCTGCCGCACCGGTGGCTACGCCGCCCGCGGTCGACGTCTACGATGAGGACATCCCGTTCTAAGGGTTGTTCACCTATTTTTGAGTGAGAGGCGGCTTCGGTTCGCCGAAGTTGCCAAATGAAAGGTATTTTGACATGGCTAATGATTATTCTGCACGTCAGCCGCGTCGTAAGTACTGCCAGTTCTGCAAGGAGAACACTGAGTTCATCGACTATAAGGACACTCAGCTTCTCCGTAAGTACATGACCGACCGTGGCAAGATCAAGCCCCGTCGCGTCACTGGCGCTTGCACGCAGCATCAGCATGACATCGCCAACGCCATCAAGCGCGCCCGCGAGATGGCTCTCCTGCCGTACACCGTCCCCGTGGTTTCCTCTCGTGGCAACCGCGACCGCGGCTAAGAAGGGAGACGCATCATGAAGGTTATTCTTCTCGATGAGATCAAGGGCAAGGGCGGCGAGGGTGACGTCGTAGAGGTCGCTCAGGGTTACGCTGAGAACTTCCTGTTCCCCAAGAAGCTCGCTGTTGCCGCCACCAAGGGCAACCTCAAGCAGCTTGACGAGCGTCGCAACAACATCGCCAAGCGCGAGGCCGTCCGTCTGGCTACCGCCAACGAGACCAAGGCTGCCTTCGAGGGCAAGACGGTCACCGTTGACGTCAAGGTCGGCGACGAGGGCATCCTGTTTGGCTCCGTTACCGCCGCTATGATCGCTGACGCCATCAAGGATCAGCTCGGTATGGATATCGACCGCAAGCGCGTCGAGCTCGGTAAGCCCATCAAGGTTGCCGGTGCCCACACCGTTTCCATCTCGCTGTACCGCGAGATCAAGGCCGAGGTTGTCGTTCTCGTCGGCGTTACCGCCGAGGAGCTCGCTGCCGAGGCTGAGGTCGAGGAGGCCGCTGAGGTCGCCGAGGCCGAGACCGCCGAGGTCGAGACTGAGGCTGCTGCCGAGTAGCATTTGCTGCGACGCAACAATCTTGTTCTAAGAAGGGCGCTCTGGGAGACCAGGGCGCCCTTTTGCTATTTAGCGCTCTACGAGTGCCATAGGGGACGTTGCGGCGAGGCCTATTTGTGGGACCGTTCATCCGTTTGGTTCGGTGATGATTGTCGAGGCACGGCTCGTTTTTGGACCGTGGCTGATACTATGGATGCTCGCAAGCGATATGAATGAGGATGCTCATGGCATATGACGATAGAGAGACCGGGCTGACGGTTGAGGACCGCGGCTCCAAGTTGGGTCTTCCCCAAAACCAAGATGCAGAGGCCAATGTTCTGGCCGCTATGCTGCTATCGCCCGAGGTGGTCGAGGAGGCCCAGGTCGAGCTGCAGCCCGATGACTTCTACCGGCCCATCCATAAGACCATCTATACCGCGATGGTCGATATGTACAACAGCCGCATTCCCATCGACTCCATCTCGCTGATCGATTACCTGCGCAGTATCAACAAGCTCGATGCCGTGGGCGGCGAGGCGTACATTTTGGAGCTGATGGGCCAGACCCTGTCGCTCGTCAACTGGCAGCACCATGCCGCCATCGTGCGCCGCGACTCGATGCTGCGCGAGCTGATTGGCGCCACCAACGAGATCAACGCGCTGGCCTATAACGCTCCCACCGACACCAAAGAAGTTGTTGAGCTGGCCGAGAGCAAGCTGCTCAAGGTCACGGCGCGCGAGGTTAAGTCGAGCTACAAGACGCTGACCGAGTTTATGGTCGAGGCTTATAACGAGGCCGAGGAAGTGTGCCAGGCCGGTGGCCAGGCCGCGGGCGTTCCCACGGGCTTTCCTTCGCTCGACCGTATGCTCATGGGCTTCCGCGAGGGCCAGCTCATCATCATCGGCGCCCGCCCTGCCGTGGGTAAGACCTCGTTCGCTCTGAACCTGGCGCTCAACGCCGCCGCTGCAGGCTATACCGTCGGTTTCTTCTCGTTGGAGATGTCGGGCAAGGAAATTGCCCAGCGCCTGATTTGTGCCTATGCCATGATCTCGATCAGTGACTTCCGCATGGGCCGCATTAGTCCCGAGCAGTGGGCCAACATCAACGAGGCCACGCAGACCTTGTCTAAGCTCGATATTTTGATTGACGATACGCCCGGCACCACGGTGACCGAGATCCGCGCCAAGAGCCGTCGTATGCTCCATAACAAGGAGAAGGCCATCATCATCCTAGACTACCTGCAGCTGGTGAGTCCGCCGCCGGGACGCCGTTCCGAGAGCCGTACCGTCGAGGTCTCCGAGATGTCGCGCGGACTGAAGATCATGGCCAAGGAGCTCAAGATCCCGCTGATCGCGCTGTCGCAGCTGTCGCGTCAGGTTGAATCCCGTACCGGCAAGCGCCCGCAGCTGTCCGACCTGCGTGAATCGGGCTCCATCGAGCAGGACGCCGACATTGTTATGTTCTTGGACCGCTCCGCCGACGAGGCCGAGGCCTCGCGCGACGATCGCCCCGACGAGGGCGTCACGCGTATCGTCGTGGCCAAGAACCGTTCGGGCCCGATCGGCGACGTCGACCTGATGTTCCTGCCGGCATCCACCAAGTTCTATGAGCTTGATGGGGCGCATACCGAGGAGTAGGACAGGCGCCCGTTGCACGGGTATACTAGGACTGTTTTGTGCTTCTGCGCGCTTGCGGTGCGCGGACAGTCCATGAATGTAAGGAGTAAACATGCCGTCAACCGTTTTGGTCGGTGCCCAGTGGGGCGATGAGGGCAAGGGTAAGATCTGCGACCTGGTCGCCGGCGACTTCGATGCCGTCGTGCGCTATTCGGGCGGCAACAACGCCGGCCACACCATCGTCGTCAACGGCAAGAAGTACGGCCTGCACCAGGTGCCCTCCGGCATCATGTATTCCGACCACGTGTCGGTGATCGGTAACGGCTGCGTCGTCAACCCCAAGGTCGTCCTTGAGGAGATCGACATGTTCGAGGCCGACGGCATCACCACCAAGAACCTCAAGATCAGTGGCAACGCGCATGTCATCATGCCGTACCACATCGATCTGGATGGCGCCTTTGAGCAGAAGCTCGGTAAGAAGAACATCGGCACCACCAAGCGCGGCATCGGCCCGTGCTACCAGGACAAGATGGCCCGCATTGGCCTGCGCATGCAGGACATGCTGGACGAGGAGCTGTTCCGCGACAAGCTGGAGACCGCCCTTGCCCGTGTGAACCCCGAGCTCGAGCTCATCTACAACCTGCCCACCTACACCGTGGACCAGATCTGCGACGAGTACCTGCCCATGGCCGAGCGCCTGCGCCCCTACATCACCGAGACGAGCCTGCTGCTCAACAACATGATCGACGAGGGCAAGGACCTGCTGTTTGAGGGCGCCCAGGCGACGCTGCTCGACATCGACCACGGTACCTATCCGTACGTGACGTCCTCCAACTGCACTGCCGGCGGCGCCATTACCGGCTCCGGCGTGGGCATGAAGAACGTCGACCGCGTGCTGGGCGTCATGAAGGCCTACATCACCCGCGTCGGTTCGGGCCCCATGCCCACCGAGCTTTCCTACGAGTCCGAGGCCGGCCACACGCTGACCGAGGAGGGCTATGAGTACGGCGTGACCACCGGTCGCCGTCGTCGC
The DNA here is from genome assembly GCA_902478705.1 of uncultured Collinsella sp. Classification (GTDB taxonomy): domain Bacteria; phylum Actinomycetota; class Coriobacteriia; order Coriobacteriales; family Coriobacteriaceae; genus Collinsella. The sequence continues at coordinate 5,231 of CABSMB010000046.1, forward strand.
TGCGGTTGGTTCGACGGCCCCATCGCCAACTACGCCTCGCGCGTCAACGGCCTCACCGATATCGCCCTGACCAAGCTTGACGTGCTTTCGGCCTTCGACACCATCAAGGTGTGCGTTGCCTACGACGTCGACGGCGAGCGCTATACGAGCGTGCCCGAGCATCAGGTGCGCTTTGAGAACGCCAAGCCCATCTACGAGGAGCTCCCTGGCTGGAAGTGCGACATCACCGGTTGCCGCAGCTTTGACGAGCTGCCGCAGGAGGCTCAGGACTACGTGGCATTTATCGAGGATCTGGCACACACCCGCGTGACGTTTATTGGCGTCGGTGCCGGTCGCGAGCAGATCATCAACCGATTCTGGAAGTAATCGGTCTTTACGGTTATTGCGATATACCCCTTTGCAGCCCAGGCGGGCGGCCGAGGGGTATATTTGCTTTGTAATGGGCCCGCGAGGTTGGCGGGCCGTTTATCCATAGAGGAGGCACCCTTGAAGGCGGACACTCAAACCATCGACATCCTGTTGTTGGGCAGCGGCGGCCGCGAGCATGCTTTGGCAGCAAAGCTCGCAGCATCACCGCGCGCCGGCAAGCTCTACATCGCGCCGGGTAACGGCGGCACCGCGAGCTGTGGCGAGAACGTTGTTCTCGACGATTGCGATCCTGCGGCCGTGGCGGCGTTTGCCCAGAGCCACGGATGCGGACTCGTGGTGATTGGCCCCGAGGCTCCGCTCGTGGCGGGCGTGGCCGATGCCGTGCGTGCGGCGGGCATTCCCTGCTTTGGCCCGGGTGCCGAGGGCGCTCAGATGGAGGGCTCCAAGCTGTTCTCCAAGCAGCTCATGGAGCGTGCGGGCATTCCGACGGCCGCCTACGGCTCGTTTACCGATGAGGCTTCGGCTCTCGCCTATGTGCGCGAGCAGGGCGCCCCGCTGGTCGTGAAGGCCGACGGCCTGGCTGCTGGCAAGGGCGTTATCGTGGCGACCGAGCTTGCGCAGGCCGAGGAGGCCGTGCGCGAGTGCTTTGGCGGCACCTTCGGTGACGCCGGCAACACTGTGGTCATTGAGGAAATGCTCGTTGGCCCCGAGTGCTCGCTGCTGGCCTTTACCGATGGCAAGACCGTGCGTCCCATGGCCACTTCGCAGGACCACAAGCGCGCGCTCGAGGGCGATCTTGGCCCCAACACCGGCGGCATGGGCGTCTACAGCCCGGTGCCCATCGTGACTGACGAGGAGCACGCCACCATGGTGGCGGTCATGGAGCAGACCGTGGCCGAGCTCGCTGCCGAGGGCATCGACTACCGCGGCTGCCTGTACGGCGGCTTTATGCTCACGCCTGCCGGCCCCAAGGTGCTGGAGTTCAACGCCCGCTTTGGCGATCCCGAGACGCAGGTCGTGCTGCCGCGCCTTAAGAACGACCTGGTCGAGGTCATGCTGGCCTGCGCCAACTGCGAGCTCGATCAGATTGAGCTCGACTGGCGTGACGAGTGGGCCGTGGCCGTGGTCCTGACGAGCGCTGGCTACCCCGGCAGCTACGAGAAGGGCAAGGTCATCACCGGTATCGAGGACGCCGAGGCCATGGAGAACGTGACCGTGTATCACGCCGGCACCGCCGTGGTGGACGGCCAGCTCGTGACCAATGGCGGTCGCGTGCTTGCCGTGACCGCGCTGGGCGACACGTTCGAGAACGCCCGCAACCTTGCCTACGAGGCCTGCGAGAAGATTGATTTTGAGGGCAAGACCCTGCGTCACGACATCGGTCTGCGCGCGCTGCGTGGCCTCGACGCCTGGGATGCCTAAAGTCCGAGAGGGATGAGACGGATGGACGAGAAGAACGAAGAGCTCGTGGATGCGCAGATCGTCGAGGAAGATAGCCGCACGTATGGACATGCCGAGGGTGAGCCCGGCGGCGAGGTCGTCGATGAGCCGGCACTGGTGCTAGGCGACGACGATCCGCACGATGCCGAGCTGCACGAGAAGATTCTTTCGGAGGAGTGCGCCTGGAAGGGCAAGATCCTCGACGTCCACCGTCTTGAGGTTGAGCTGCCCAACGGCCACCGTAGCGCTCGCGACATCATTCGCCATCCGGGCGCGGCGGCCGTCGTGGCACTGACCGAGAGCGGCAAGATTGTGCTGGTGCGTCAGTACCGCACGGCCATCGACCGCGTGACGGTCGAGATTCCCGCCGGCAAGCTCGACCCGGGCGAGGATCCGCTCGATTGCGCCAAGCGCGAGCTGCACGAGGAGACGGGCTTTAGGGCCGGTCGCATTCGCTTTTTGACATCGATTGTCACGACCTGCGGCTTCTGTGACGAGATCATTCACATCTACCTGGCCACCAAGCTCGAATTCGATGCACCCAACCCCGACGATGACGAGTTCGTCAACGTTGATCTGGTGCCGCTGCACGAGCTGATCGATGCCGTACTCGACGGCAAGATCGAAGACGCCAAGACCGTCGTGGGCGCCTTGGCCTGCGATAGCATCGCGCACAGGTTGGGCGGATCAGAACTTTAACGAGCGGATTGGCCCTGGGACAAAATAATCAGTAGTGTATGTCCTGTCTCTTATACACATCTGACGCTGCCGACGAGC
>CABSMB010000047.1 GCA_902478705.1 uncultured Collinsella sp.
AAGCTCATGCGACCCGTAGGCTTGTAGAGATTGAAGCTGCCCTTAAAGCTTACCTGCATGCCGTCGCGCAAGTCGAAGGTGCGCTTAAGGTAGGCGCCCTTCCAGATGATGCAGTCAACGGCGGCCGAATCGTCCTTAATCTGGAAGTAGCAGTGGCCGCTTCGGGCATTGGGGCCACGGAAGCCCGTGACCTCGCCCAGGACGCTCAGCTGCGGAATGGCATCGAGCGCACCGGCGGCGATCTCCACCGCTTGGCTCACGCTGAGCTCTTTGCGCTCCTGCTCGTCCGAACCGTCGAACTCGGCGGAAACGGCATTGCCGGTTAGATTCCAGCCTGCCACGCAGCCTCCTTTCGTCATCGTGCACAAGGGCTCCGGCCCTGCGCAAATTCAAGTCCAACACATAGTACAGCGCCGCGGGGACACAAATCTCCGCGGCGCCTGTCAAGCCAATTTGTTATCGGTTGGAGTTTCTGTTGTAGCGAGCCATCAGGTAGAGCAGTTGAATGATCGAAGTGAGCGCTGCGGCCACATAGGTAAGCGCGGCTGCCGTCAGCACCTTCTTGGCGCCGTTGACCTGCTTGGAACTCATGCCCGACTGCTCGATATACGCCACGGCGCGGCGACTGGCATCGATCTCGACCGGCAGCGTAACCAGCTGGAACAACACGCTAAACGAGAAGAAGACCAGCGCGAGGGTCGTGAGCCCCGCGATGTTCATGAACAGGCCCATGAGCAGCACGATCGTCCAGGTGTTTTGGGTAAAGTTGACGACGGGGACCAAAGCGGTACGTACCTTCATCATGGCATAACCACTTTGACGCTGGGCGGCATGGCCCGCCTCGTGGCAGGCGACGGCAACGCTTGCGACCGACCCGCCCGAACGGTTGGCATCCGACAGATACAGATTGTTGTCCTGCGGGTTGTAATGATCGGTGAGCTCGCCGGCAACGCCCTTGATGCCCACGGCACTACAACCGTTGGCGTCGAGCATGCGGCGAGCGACCGTGGCACCCGTATCGCCGTCCGAGCGCACCTTAGACCACGTCCTGTACGTCGAGTTGATATAGCTCTGCGCGGCAAGGCCAAGCACCGTGCAGACAAGAACAACCAGCAGGTACAGCGGGTCAATGCCAAAGCCGTATCCATAGTAATAAGGCATGCGAATTCCTCCGAATCGAGTTACACGTTGGAGGCATTCTACCCACTCAAGCGGCTAGGCTTCCTTATAGCAATTCAATTTTGCCATCTTTGACCGTCAACCCCATGTTGCCCGAGAGCAGATCGTCCAGGCGCGAGCCCACGAGCTCAAAGCGCCAGCCTTCGCGCAGGGGACTCTGCTCGGGGTGCTCAATATAGTCGGCCAGGTCATCGCGCGAGGCAATGACCGAGGTCGCCACGCCCGAACGCTCGGCAACCAGACGAATAAGCGCGTACATGAGATCCGTCACGCTCTCCAACTCCGGCGAAATCTGACGGTGCCCGCGCACCATGAGCGGCAGGCGATCGTGTGGGCAGCTCGCACCGCGCTTAATGGCCATGAGCGCGCCGTCCACGTCGCGCTCCCCCAGCTGATCGGTGCCGCGGATGCTGCGGAACTCCTCGACGCGCACGGGATTGCGCTTAACGAGCGCAAGCAGCGTGTCGTCGGACATGACCCACTTGCGCGGGATGTTGCGGCGCTCGGCGCGGTCCTCGCGCCAAGCAGCAAGCTCGCGCGCAATGCCCAGCTGATGGCGGCTGCAGGAGTTGATGCGCTTGACCTTGCGGAATGCCTCATGGCGGTCGGCGCGGTAGTGTGACTCGTCGGCCAACGGACGCAACTCGTCGAGCACCCAGTCCACGCGGCCCAGCTCACGCAGGCGGCTCATCATCTCGGTATAGGCGACGATCAGGTACTTGACGTCATCGATCGCGTACTCGATCTGTTTGTCGGTCAGCGGGCGGCGCGACCAATCGGTCAGCGACTCGGTCTTGGGCAACGAGACGCCGCAAAACGTCTGCACGAGCGCGCCGTAGGAAATCTGCTGGCGCTCGCCCAAAAAGGCGGCGGCCACCTGCGTGTCAAAAATGGGACGCGGCAGCACGCCCACGGTATGGAGCATAACCTCCATATCCTGCGAGCAAGCGTGAAACACCTTGGTCACGCTCTCATCGCCCATAAGCTCGGCCAGCGGCGATGGGTCGTCGATCACCAGAGGATCGACCGCGACGCTCTCGGCAGGGGTGGCAATCTGGACCAAGCACAGGCGCGGGTGGAACGTGCGCTCGCGCAAAAACTCGGTATCGACGGCAATCGCGTCGAACTCGCGGGCGCGTTGGCAAAAGTCGAGTAGAGCCTGATGTGTGGAAATGTACATATCAACCCATCGAATAAGGTTAGGCCCGAAAAACACGGGTAGGATATCGGCATTGCCTTACAACTATACTCGGTTAGTCACAGAACGGGAACGTAAGTATGCGCTGCCTTATCATCCACAACCCGGCATCGGGCCCCAGCTCAGATGAAATCTACGCGTTCACGCACGCCCTCGCGCAGGGCGGCGACGAGGTCGTGATGCGCTTTATCGGCGATGGCATGGAACCCGAGGACGCCGTGGCAGACGTGCGCGAGTTTGATCGCGTGGTCGTTTCGGGCGGCGACGGCACCGTCTCCAACGTGCTCGACCAAATGCGAGGGTGCGGTGTCCCCACGCTCGTCTTCCCCTCCGGCACAGCCTGCCTGTTCTTTAACAACATCGGTAATGCCCCCGAGGCAGCGGCGCTTGCCAAGGCTTGCCGCGCCGGTCGTACGGTCAAAGTGGACATGGGCGAGCTCTTTTGGCTCGACGAGAACGGCAACGAGAAGCGCCACGGCTTCATCATCATCGCCGGCTCGGGCTTCGACGCCGAGATCATGATGAAGGCCGCCCCCGCCAAAAACGACATCGGTGAGATCGCCTATTTCCTGTCGGCGCTCGCCACACCCAACCCCACGGTGGCGCACTTTACGATTGAGCATGATGGCATTGTCGAGGAGCTCGATGGCATCTGCTGCATGGCCGGCAACACCTCGGTCATTCAAAACGACATCAACCTGTTCCCCGATTGCCGCATGAACGACGGCATGGTCGACATCGCGGTCATCGAGCCCGTAAAAACCGTCCAGCTCCTGCCCACCGTGATCACCGCCGCACTCGACCCCGCTGGCAAGGTGCTCGGCCGCCCGCAGTTCAAGATCATCCAGACCAAGGAAGCCAAGATCACCTGCACCCCGTCGCTGGGCATGCAGTTCGACGGCGAGATCATCTCCAGCAACTCGGGCGTCTTTGGTGCCCGCGCACTTCCGCAATGCCTCGACCTCATCGTCGACGAATTCTCCCCGCTCGGAAAATAGGAGGACCCCATGAACGACAACCCCCTGATTGGCTTTATCGTCATCGTCTTGGCCATGCTCGTCGGCTATGCGATTAACGTGATCCACCGCCGGAAGAAGTAATTCCACATTGGTATGATATTCATCCAATTATCGTCTCCCCCGTTGTTTATGCATTTGCCAGACAGCGGGGGATTTTTCTTTGTGCCCTGTGCAAGGCGCTTTATTCAGGTACAGTAATTGCAGGGCGTCTTTATTTAACTAAAGCTAGATAATGAGTATTCTTGTCCGCTCATCGCATATTTTAGGACGCTCATCGAGTATTTCATCGAAATAGATGAATACTATTTAGACTTCCGATAGGCTAATAGATGTATTTATTAGCTGAAATCCTGCACGGTTCCGCAGGGTTTCAACGGTTGGGAGGGATCATGAGGTTTACTCATCCTGTCAACACGCTCAAAAAGCTCGGCTGCGGCCTTGCGTTTGGAGCAGCGGCCATCATGGCCATGCCGACTTCGGCGCTCGCCTGCACCCAGATCTACATGGGCAGCAAGCTTACGGCAGACGGCAACACGTACTACGGCCGTTCCGAGGACTTCGGTCCGCGCTATGTCAAGCACTTTGGCATTGAGCCCGCACACAAGGACGGCAACGAGTACACCTCGGTCGAGTCCGGTTTTGAATACAAGTCCAAGGGCGCAACCTACCGCTACACCTTCGTTCGCGACAACCCCTCTCAGTGGGAAGATCGCTACGACGCATATTCCGAGGCTGGCATCAACGAGAAGGGCGTTTCCTGCTCTGCCACGCTGAGCACCTCCTATAACGAGAAGGCCGAAGAGGCCGACCCCATCACCGAGGAGACTGGCATTGGCGAGTACAGCTATGCCAGCGTCATCCTGGGCGAGAGCGCCACGGCCCGCGAGGGCGTCGAGCTCATCGGCAGCCTGATCGACGAGCAGGGCGTCTGCTCCAACGACCAGATCATCATCGCCGACAGCACCGAGACCTGGCTGTTCGCCGCGCTTTCCGGCCATCAGTGGATTGCTATGAAGCTCGCCGATGACATCGCCTCGCTCAACCCCAACATCGGCAACCTCACCTATAACGTCGACCTCGATGACACCGAGAACTGTCTCCATTCCGAGGGCATCGAGTCCATGCCTAAGGAGAAGGGCTTTGCCGAGTACACCGACGGCAAGTTCGACGTCGCCAAGACCTACGGCGAGGAGATCGGCGAGGCCGGTATGCACCAGTGGTCGCGCTATATCCAGGGTCGCGATTACTTCATGGCCCCGCTGGCTGAAGGCACTGACTACGAGATCGTGAAAGACGAGCGCGAAGATGCTCGCGCCACGACCGGCGCCCTGGTCCACGAGATGCAGCCGCTGTTCTTCCAGCCCGGCAAGTCCGACTGGAACACCTTTGAGATGATCCGTTCCTTCGCCGCTCGCGGCGAAAACGTTGCCGGTCTCAACGCTAACACCGACGGCGCCTATGCCATCGGCTCCAACCGCAACACCGAGATCCACACCTTCCAGATCCGTCAGGGCATGGACCCCGAGATCGCGACCATCCAGTGGGAGATGCTCTCCAACGCCGAGTTCTCCGTCGCCATCCCCCTCTACTCCGCACTGCTCACCGAGGTCAGCCCCTACTTTAGCGATCAGGATGTCTCCTTCGATCACTGCGAAGAGGAAGACGTCGTGAACAACGAGGAGCCCAAGAACTCCATCAACTACGTCCTCATGGACATCAACACGCTCGCCTATGAGAACCGCGACCACTGCGCTACCGGCGTCCGCGCCTACCTCGATGCGCTGCAGAAGGAACTCATCGAGCAGAACCTGACCGTCGACGAGGCCATGCAGGCCGCCGAGGGCACCGAGGCCCGCACCGCCCTGGCCAACAAGGCCGGCAAGGCTGCCACCAAGAATACCTACCTCAAGTGCAAGGCCATGCTCGAGGAGATGCGTGACTATCTTAAGGAGGGCGACTTCTCCGAGGAGTTCGTCCCGAGCGACTACGATGCCGACAACGACTGCCTGGTCAAGTCCATCACCTACGCCGACGAGGCCCTCTCCGATGAGGACGTAGCCGAGCCCGAGGTCGAGAAGAAAGAGGCCACCGAGGAGAAGTCCGAGGGCAACAACATGGCTGCCATGGCCGTTGGTGCCGTCGTCATCATCGGTGTCTGCGGCTTCGTGCTCTATCGTCGCAAGAAGGCCTAAGGCCCTCACGCTCTAAGGGAGGGCAAGACAGTGCGAGCGGTCTTGCCCTCCTCGCCTGTCATCCGACCGGCTGGAAACGTCGCCGAAATCTTTTCAAAAAAGATTCCCTGCACACACTTCGCTGTGCTATAGTGCAGCGCAACAGCAACTAGGTGCGACCGCGCCACGGTATCACGAAAGGAGCCACCAACATGAAGAACACGATGACGTCTCTCAACAACTGGTGGTGGCGTGATGCGGATACGATCGGTCGACAGTGAGTCCCTCACGCCTGTTTTTGCGCTCTAGGTGATTGGAAGGCCTCCGGTTTCGACCGGGGGCCTTTTTCTATCTCGAGCCCGATCGCATTCGCATCACGCGCCTCCGCTTTCTTCTCTTGCACTTCCCCTCCGAAAGGATTTTCACCATGTCTCAGAACACCACCACCGCCCAGCCCCGCACCGTCCAGACCGCCGACCGCGGCAAACTCGACGTCCGCGCCCTCGTCTTGCTCGCCATCCTGCTTGCCGCCGGCTTCATCCTCAACTTCACCGTCGGCAAGGCCATCTCCGGCATCTCGGGCGGCATGATCAGCCCCGAGTTCATCATCTCGGCCTTCTGCCTCACCATCCTGGTCGTTCGTCCCAACATTGGCCAGGCGCTCGTTATCGGCCTGATCTCGGCCGCCGTGCTCCAGATCACCACCACCTCGCCGTTCGTCGATTTTGCCGCCGAGGGCATCGCCGCCATGCTCATGGCCGTCATTGTCAACGCTGCCGCCAAGGACGGCCAGGTCAAGCCTGCCGTCGCCATCGTCGCAACCTTCGTGACCACCTTTGTCTCGGGCGTCATCTTCATGGTCATCAAGATGGCCATGCTCGGCGTGGTGAGCGAGCTCGCCGCTGCCATGCTGCCCGTCGTCGCCATGACCGCCGTCTTTAACGCCATCCTGGTCGGCGCTCTCTACCTGCCCATCCAGAAGGCCCTCAAGCTCAACTAACCCGCTCGGCTTTACGAACCACCCCATCTTGGCGTTCATTCGTCGCTCGCATACCCAAGTACGCTTCGCTCCTCTTTCGCGCCAACCTGGGGCCCCTCGTAAAGCCGTCTCCGTGCTCCACCACCAAAGACTGTCCCAAACAACGAGCTTTTGGGGACGTTCTTAAACGACTAGCTATGTAAGAACATCCCCGATGACTATGAAAGGTATCCATGGAAACGATCATCAACGTCGACGATGTCTCGTTCTCCTATGGCACGCAGACCGAGCAGGCGCTTAAGCATATCTCGTTCAGCGTGAACAAGGGAGATTTTATCGGCATTATCGGGCCTTCGGGCGCCGGCAAGTCCACACTTGCCGCCTGCCTGTCGGGAGCCGTTCCCCACCATTACACCGGAACGTTCTTTGGGTCCGTCATGGTTGACGGCCATGACACCTGTGAAGTTTCGCTCACCGATGTGTCGCAGATTGTCGGCAGCGTGTTGCAGGACATCGACACGCAAATGGTCGCCTCGGTCGTCGAGGACGAGATGCTATTTGGCCTGGAGAACTTTGGCGTTCCCCACGACCAAATCGAGCAACGTGTGAGCGAGACGCTCGAGACCGTCGGTATCAGCGACCTGCGCGACCGAGAGATCGCCACCCTCTCAGGCGGCCAAAATCAAAAGGTTGCCATCGCCGCCATCCTCGCCATGCGTCCGCGCGTGCTCGTGCTCGACGAACCCACCGCGGCGCTCGCCCCCGCCAGCTCCACGCTGGTCTTCGAGACCCTGCGTGAGGCCAACCGTGCACTCGGCATCACCATCGTCGTCGTTGAGCAAAAAGTCGCCCTGCTTTCGGAGTATTGCAACCGCGTGCTCGTGCTCAATCATGGCGAAATCGCGCTACAGGGCGAGCCGCACGAGGTCTTCGCACACGCCGATGAGCTCCGCGCCATCGGCGTTGATTGCCCGCGTGTCACGCGCATTTTCAACAGCCTCGAGGCCGACGGCCTGGCCAGCGGCACTCCCTGTTTGGATGTTGATGAGGCCGAGCGCCTGATTACGGGCATCGTCGACCCCGCACACGCAAGCAGCGACATTCAGGCAC
>CABSMB010000048.1 GCA_902478705.1 uncultured Collinsella sp.
GCTTACCTAAAATCTTGCCATCGAAGGTGACGATGGTGTCGGCCGCGATGGTCAGCTCACTGGGATCGGCGTGCTCGGCGGCAACGGCGGCAGCCTTAGCGCGAGCTAAGCGCTCGACAAGCGTAAGCGGGGCCTCGTCATCAAAAGGAGTCTCGTCGATGTCAGCGGGAATGACGCGGATGTCGTAGCCCGCTTCGCGCATCAACTCGATGCGGCGCGGTGATTGCGAAGCCAAAATCATAGCTGAATGCCCTCGGCAACCTTCTCGACAGCCTTGTCGCCGGCGAGCGTACGCAGCAGCTCAAGCGCAAAGGGGAGCGACTGGGCCATGCCGCTGGCGGTGATGATGTTGCCGTCGTGCGTGACCTTGTCGCCGGTATAGGCGCCCTCGGGGAAGCTCTTCTCAAAGCCGGGGAAGCACGTGGCGTGGCGTCCCTCGAGCAGGTCGAGCTCGCCCAGGATAAACGGAGCAGCGCAGATGGCGGCAACATGCTTGGTCGTGGCGAACTCGCAGACTACGTCGCAGACGCGCTGGTCGGCGCGCAGGTTGGTGGCGCCGGGCAGACCGCCGGGCAGCACGACGCAGTCATACTCGTCAAAGTTAATCTCGTCAAAGAGTGCATCGCAGGTTACGGGAATCTGCAGCGAGCTTACGACCTCGCGCGTGGGCATGATCGAGACGAGCGTGGCGCGCACGCCGCCGCGACGCATGACATCGACCATGGTCAGGCATTCAATCGTTTCAAAGCCATCGGCGGCAAGAACGGCAACGCTGGGCATAAGGGTTCCTTTCATAGGGCGGCATACAATTAGCCGTCTTATACCCCGAAGACCCCCGCTTGCCACGCACCATTCCCCAATGATTTTGATCCCCGCCCCAGAAAATCATGCAGGGTGGATGGGTGTTGCGCACTAGGAGGGGCTTGCGGCGCGGCGATAAAATCTCAGCATTCGTCATCTTTCGCAACATGAGGAGCTGATTTGCGATGATAGGCCTTAGTGTATTCGATCTTCTCGTTTTGCTAGTTGTATTTGGTGGTGTCGCGGCTGTCGCCTTTGCTGTTATCTTGAACAAGGAATCGTCGAATAAGCCTCAGCCTCCGCAGTCCAATCCGTACCAGCAAATGCCTCCCGCGCAGCAGGTTCCGCCGCTTCAGCAGACGCCGACCGCGATTGATGATGCTCAGCCAGTTGAGCCTACTTATTTCTGTGCTCAGTGCGGGTCAAAGCTGGAGACAAATGCCTCCTTCTGCCAAAACTGCGGCGCGCCAGTCAACCACCAGTGATTTTTCTGGGGCGGGGATTAAATAATCATTGCGTACCGAATGATTATTTAATCCCCGCCCTATTTTCATCGTGCGCCACCGATTTTTTTGCACGCTGAGAATTGTTGCGCAACACATTTGGATTTTTCAGGCTTAGCTTAGCTTCAGGTATTACTCACCTATCGACCGAAAGGGGCAACCATGCCAAGAACAAGAAAAATGAAATGGGGGGGGGCTTCTAATAGCCGGCCTGGCGCTTGCCGCTAGCCTTATTGTCGCGCCGCTGGGCGCCTATGCTGCCGACGTCCCCACGCCGGAATTCAAAGAAACATATACGGTGGAAAGCGCTGAGCGTGCTGTGTGCCGATCTTTATCCGGGAAGTACATCGTCTTTAACGAGGATAATAATGGTGACCCCGGCGATTATGGAACGGTTTTAAACGTTGAAGACGGAACGCAGAAGCGTATCAAAATGTCCCTCGAGAACAGCTGGGATGGCTACTGCTGCTTCTCTTCCGATGAAAAGACGTTATATGCGTACGACGAGGATAGCCTGTCGGTTACCGCCTATGATTTGAGCTCAAATAAATCAAAGACTTATAAGCTTGGAAGTTCCGTTATTGCAGATGGCAGGGCGAGTCGTTTTCAGCTGTCTGAAGATGGAAAATCATTTCTATTTCTTTCGGGATCTCGATCGATTCAGTTTTGCAAGTACAATTTCGAAAAAGATGAGATTGAGGAGCAATTTGCTATAGATGATGATAATCTTGGCGTTGAGCCCTCTTCTGAGGTAATACGAGACGACTACTGGCTGTCTTCGGATGGTATGTACGGATACATAGTGTTCGATGGGTCTGAAGATGGGAAAAGTTGCAATAAAATAGTTACCTATGACTTGGGCACAGCTTCGATTGCCAATATCGTTAGCGTTGAACTGGATACGGAAAACAGTTATGGAGCCGTCTATCCTTTGGGCCTTTGTTTTTCCGGCATTCCAATTACTTCGGACAAAGGCACCGTCCTTAACAACGGCGCTCTGTTGTCGAAGAATGGCGAAATGACAAATGATGCTGTTTGCGGTCTTTCAGAGCCTGACTACCCGAATGAAGATGATGGCATTTGCTCGGTTAATTCGAGCGGTTCATTGGCTTTAATTGCGCAAGGTAATGATACTTCTTCTGACGAAGTCGCGGTATATGATTGTGCTTCGGGCAAGCAGGGGGAGAAAGTAAAGCCGTCTAGTCCGGTTGGCGCTTATGGTTCATTGTCCAATGATGGTCGATATGTGCTCGGAATTAAAACTAATTCTGATAACAATGACAAGATGGTATTGCTTGATTTAAATAAGAACGTTGCTTCTAAGACGCCTTTAAAGAGCGGAGACAGGCTCTGGTTTGCTGATGACGATACGCTGGTTTGTAGTATGGGTCATGCTGAAAAGGGCATTCGGGTTGATGTGTACAAGTCGAACATTGCGCGAAGTCCTCTAAAAACAGCGTCATCTGGAAAGGCCGAAGAGTCCTTCTTGTTCAGTCCTGTTATTGTCGGCGCAATTGTTGTTGCGCTGGCGGTTGTCGTTATCGTCGTCGTTTTTGTTGTCCGCAGGAAGATGGCGTCTCGCGTGGCCACCGATTCTGGGGCGACCCCTCTGGGATCCGCTGCCGACTCACAAATTAACCCTTCGCGCCAGCAGGGCTCGCTTCGGTTTAGTGGTGAGCAGCAATTCCACCAGGCTACAACCTCTATGGATGGGCCGCGCTTCTGTGCTTCATGCGGCACTCCGCTTGTTCCTGATGCAAAGTTCTGTCCTCATTGCGGCACCCCGATAAAACGCTAACTGCGATACCGTGTCAACGTGCATAGTTAAATGAAATGCCCAGTTGATTGCACTATGAAAATGTAATCAACTGGGCCATTGTTTGGTGGCTTGCGCTGCTTTCCAGTCCCGTCTGTTTCGAAATGCATGACAGGAGACGGGGCTAAACCATCGAGCATCGAATGACTGTCTTATCCCCGCCCCAGAAATAATATCTGCTAGTTGCGCTTGAGGTGGACGACGGTTTCGCAGTGGAAGGTTTGAGGGAATAGGTCGACCGGCGTGATCTTGACGGGGGAGAAGGTGCCCTCCTCGACAAAGCGCTTGAGGTCGCGGGCCAGAGTCGCCGGGTCGCAGCTCACGTAGGCGACATCACGGGCACTCGTGCTCGCGATGAGGTCGATCGCCTCGGGGGCGAGGCCCGCACGCGGCGGGTCGACCACCAAGACGTCGGCGTCCTGATCGGGGAACTCGCGCACCGCGTCACCGCCGATGACGTCGACGTTATCGAGCTTGTTGATCTCCAGGTTACGGCGTAGATCGCGCACGGCCGGGCCATAGGCTTCGACGGCGGCGACAAAATCGCAGCGGCGGGCGAGCGGTAGGGTAAAGGTGCCGGCACCGCAGTACAGGTCCACGGCCAGCTCGTCTTCCTGCGGGTCGAGGGCGTCCATAACGAGCTCAATCAAAATCTCGGCGCCCTTGGTATTGACCTGGAAAAACGACGGAGCGGACAGGCGCATCTGGCCGTCAGCGATGTTCTCGGTCCACGAGCCCTCGCCGGCGAGCATCTCGACTTTGGAGACACGGCGGGCTTTCTTTTCGCCCTTGCTCATCACACGCACGATGCTCGTGGGATGAGCGGCGTCTGCCAGCACGCGCGAGACCTGCGAGCGCGGGAAAGACCCCGTAGGCGTCCAGAGCGCTACCTCGAGCGCCTTGGTGCGGCGCGAGGCGCGAATACCCACGCGCTCGAGGCCCAAGTCGTGGCTGCCGCTTAGATAGTTGAGTGCGCCGACGACCGATTTGAGCGCCTTGGGAAAACGCTTATCGAACAGCGGGCATGCATCGACGGTCACGATTTTGCTGGGGTCGACACCGTGCATGCCAAGGCGCACGCGACCGTTGACGACGGTCGGCTCCAGCTCGATTTTATTGCGGTAGCCCCAGTCGTCCTTGGTGTGGCGGATGGGCTGCACCAGCTCATCGACCTGCTCAGGAGCGAACTTGCCGATGCGCTCGAGCGTGGAGCGCAGGTTTTGCTCCTTGGCGGCGAGCTGTGCCGTGCGTGAGAGATTGCCCCACGAGCAGCCGCCGCAGATGCCCACGAAGGGGCAGGGAGGCTGAAGGCGATCGGGGCTTGGCTCCAGAATCTCGGTGGTGCGGGCGCGCATGAACGACTTACCGTCCTGTACGACCTCGGCCTCGACGGTGTCGCCTGCCACGGCGCCCTGCACAAAGACGGCTTTACCGTTGTCGGCGTGCGCCAGACCGTCGGCGCCGTAGGTCATCGATTCTATAGTGAGCTTCATATCCCTGCCTGTCATTCGCGTTGTTGTTCGCACCATGGTAGCAGGGAAAAGCGCCCCGCATCCGAGGCTTTCCTCAAATGCGGGGCGCTTCTACAAACTGCTTCTACAAACGACTATTTCGTCTTGCCGGTAAAGAGCGTCTTAAGACCCAGGCCAATCAGGCCCAGGCCCATGCGCACGCGGCCGGGGCGATGGCGCTCGATGGCCTTGGTCTTGCCGGCGGGCTTATCGCGACGGGCGCTCGTCTCGGGTGCGGGCTTGGTGACCTGCGGCTCAGGCTGAGGTGCAGGCGCAGGCTCGGGCTCAATGACGGTCGCCTGGACCTTCTGAACCTCGGGCGTGGCCGGCTGCGGCTCAGGAGCAGGGGCGGGGGCGGGCTTTGCCTCGGCGGCGGCCTCGGCGTTGCGATAGGCACGCTCCAGCAGAGCTTCCTGTGAGTTGAAGGGCCTCTCGCCCTCGTGGCGCTCGACGGGAACCCAGGTGCCGTCGCTCGTGAGGCTGCGGGCCTTCACGTTGTCGCGCAGCTGCATGCCCATGTATTCGTGCACCAGGGCGCGGCAGGTGGGGTCGAGCACGGGGAAGGCGATCTCCACGCGGTGCTCGGTGTTGCGCGTCATCATGTCGGCCGAGCTCAGATAGATCATGTCCGAGTCCACGCCAAAGGCGTAAACGCGCGCATGCTCCAAAAAGCGTCCGACGATAGAACGGACATGCACGTTCTCGGTCTTGCCCGGAACGCCCGGCTTGAGGCACGAGATGCCGCGGATGATCATGTCCACGCGGACTCCTGCGCACGATGCCTCGGCAATCTTGTCGATGACCTCGCGGTCGGTGAGCGAGTTGAGCTTAAAGAACACGCGGGCGGGCTCGCCAGCGAGGGCGCGCTGGATCTCGCGATCCAGGCCGCGCATGATGAGCGGCTTCAGGCCGACCGGCGCCACGCCCAGGAAGCGGTAATCGCCGCGCAGGTTGCCCAGCGACAGGTTGCGGAAGAACAAGTTGGCGTCCTCGCCGATGCCGGGATGGGCGGTCATGAGCATAAAGTCGCTGTAGAGCTTGGCCGTTTTCTCGTTAAAGTTGCCGGTGCCCAACAGCGTCAGGCGTGTAAGCGCCATGCCCTCGCGATAGGTGAGCTGGCAGATCTTGGAGTGGCACTTAAAGCCTTCGGAGCCGTAGATGACGGTGCAGCCTGCCTCTTCCAGACGCTCGGCCCACTCGATGTTGTTCTGCTCGTCGAAGCGGGCGCGGAGCTCCATGAGCACCGTGACCTCTTTGCCGTTCTCGGCGGCATCGATCAGCGACTCGCACAGGCGGCTCTGCTTGGCCACGCGGTAGAGCGTGATGCGCAACGAGATGCACTCGGGGTCGTAGGCGGCCTCGTGCACCAGATCCAAGAACGGATTCATGGCCTCGTAGGGATAAAAGAGCAGCTTGTCGTGCTGAAGTACCTGCTCGCGGATGGAGCGGGTCATATCGATGGTGGGGTTGGGCTGCGGCTTAAACGGCGTAAAGAGCAGCTCGTTGCGTAGGTGCTCGGGAATCTTGCCCTCAATGCCGAAGACATAGCCCAGGTTGAGCGGGATGTCGCAGGTAAAAACCGAGCGACGCGAGAGCTCGAGCGCCTTGCGGATAGTCTTGAGCGTTGCTTTTTCGAGTGAGCCCGAGACGGCGAGCACTACCGGCTGCAGGCGCAGGCGCTTCTTAAGGATGCGCTTCATATGCTGGCGGTAGTCCTCTTCTTCCTCGACGCCCTCGCCGTCCGGATCGATGTCGGCGTTGCGGGTGACGCGGATGAGCGCGCGGTCGAGCGGCTTATAGGAGCCAAAGCAGCTGTCCAGGCAGGCGAGGATGACGTCCTCGAGCAGAATGTAGGAGTAGGTGCCGGTGGGCGAGGGGATCTCGACCACGCGGTTCATCGAGGCGGGAATCTCGATCAGGCCCAGCAGACTTTCCTCGTCGGTGACGCCGTCCAGGCCGCAGGCCAGGTAGAGTGCGCCGTTGCGCAGGTTGGGGAAGGGGTGGCGCGGGTCGATCACCAGCGGTGAGATGACCGGCGACACGTAGGCCTGGAAGTAGCGGGTTACAAAGGTGCGCTCCTCGGGCGTAAGCGAATCGATGCGGGCGCGGTGAACGCCCAGGGTGTCGAGCTTGCCCTCGATGCTCTTAAAGATGGACTCCCAACGGGTAAGGAGCCCGGGCAGCTCCGCCATGACAGCGTCGACCTGTTCGGAGGCGGTCATATTGCTCTTGTTGTCGACAGGCTGCTTTTTGAGCTCGGCAAGGTCAGACAGGCCACCCACGCGCACCATGAGGAACTCATCGAGGTTGGACTCGAAGATCGAGACGAACTTAAGGCGCTCGAACAGCGGCACGGACTCATCAAAAGCCTCGTCGAGCACACGGTTGTCAAAGCGTAGCCAGCTGAGCTCTCGGTTCTGCGTGTACGAGAAGTCGCGCGGCGGTTTGCGCAGCTTTGCGGCCTTTTGCTTCTTTTCGATTTTGCTCGGCATATGCATCTGTCCGTTCAGTCCCCGCGGGGGACGGTAGCCTAACACTATTCACTATTGTCTCAATTTAGTCGACTTGTGGCACGGACGTATTGTGCGAACGGTATCTTAACCTACTTCTTACGCTGTCAATGCATGCAACTAACTGCCTGACTCGTTTTGAAAACAATCCATATCCATACTCAACTGGTGAGAATGTATGAATAAGAATGATTGCAAGCTGAATATAATCGAATCCAAATCGAATCGTGGACAAACGACATATATATGCAGAAAACCGTTTTAGCTATGCAATTCCTAAACATGAAAATATTCGTGCAATCTTGCTTAATTCCTTAGAAAAAAGAACGTTTACCTTTGAAAACCTGCTTTAGAGAACTGAAGTGCATCATGGGGGAATCATATGCGATATACCGTTCATCGCACTTTGCTGACCGTTCGGGGGCGAGGTGGA
>CABSMB010000049.1 GCA_902478705.1 uncultured Collinsella sp.
GCGCGGAGCCCTTGCCCGAACCAAAGCCGATAAAGTCCGTCCATTCGGTTCCCGACGTCATTACGTCGACGCGGTCGCTAAAGAGGCGCTCGAAATGCTCCAAGGCCGCCGGCTGATCCACCTCGGGCGTCTGGAAGGCAATCTTAATGACGTCCTCGTCGATGTCCTCGGGACGGTGGACCACCGCCACATCGCAGTGGACCTCATAGCGCAAATGGTCGACGAACGCATCGTTGCCGCTCATGGTGTAGAGGTGTCCCTCACACGAAAGGGTCGCGTCGGCATGGGGATACGCAACCACGGCATTCGCGATATCCATAGCAAGGCTACGCTCCATGGAACGCTTGACAACGGTACGTCCCTCGCTCATCACCAGGGCTCCGTTTTCGCATATATAGGCGAGCTCATCGGCCACCGGGGCAAACAGATAGCGCAAGCTCGCATATTGACGGCCGCTCGCCGGCATAAACACGATACCGCGACGATGCAGCTCGTCGATGAGCTCAAAGGCCTCGGAACGCGGCTCGCGCTCCCCCGGATGCAGCAACGTGCCGTCCAAATCGCATGCAATCAGCTTGATTCCCTCAAGACCCATATGCTTTCCCCAAAGCCTCTTATCAACAGCAAGACGGACTTTGATTGGTCGCCCCTCAAAGCCCGTCTTGCGCATACGCGCGCTTAGCCGCGCGTCTTTTTTACGATGGTAAAGTCGGGAGCCATGCTCACGACGACCTCCGCCGCACTCGACGCAAAGCGTCGGCTGGCATCGAGCTCGCGCGTGACCACCGAGAGCTGAACACCCTCGACACCCCGGAGCATGCGGCCCAAAACAGGCTGCACCGGCGTATACATGCGCACGGTATGCTCGTCCGAGTCGCCCCGGAAGAGCGGCGCATGCATGTTGCCGATCTCCCAGCACGCATGCGCGAGTGCAATCGGATCCATGCGGTCGACTTCGACCAAATAAACCTCGGCGCTGCACAGGCGCACAATAACCGCCACAGGCACCACGCCCGAACGGTCAATGGCGAGCACGTCGCCATCGGCAAGACGACCGCCGTCGGCAGCATCCAGCCGAACATCGATCGTGCGCCCCAGCTCCGTCACGCCCACAAACGCGCATACATCAGCCTGGTCCCAATCGAGCAGTAGCTCGTCAACTTCAAAGACACCGCCCAGCTCCCGGCGAAGCAGGAGTTCATAGGACGGATCGTTGAGATTTCCCAAGCATGTCGTCGAAACCAAGCGTTCAGGCATACTCTAGCCCTCGACCTCGACGAGCTCGATATCAAAGTTGAGGTCCTTGCCGGCCAACTCGTGGTTGGCGTCGAGCGTCACGGCCTCGGGCGTCACGTCGATGACCACGGCGGGGACGGGCATGCCGCTCGGCGTGGACAGGAAAAGCTTCATGCCCTTCTCGATCTGCTCGATGTTGGGAACCTGTTCGGCCGGGAAGGTCAGGACCATCTCGGGGTTGTGCTCGCCGTAGGCATCGGCAGCCGGGATATGCACGGTCTTCTTCTCGCCCACCTGCATGTCAACCACGGCGGCGTCGAAGCCCTTGATCATCTGGCCGGCGCCGCAGGTGAACTCCAGCGGCTCGCCGCGATCGTAGGAGCTATCGAACTGCGTGCCGTCGTCGAGCGTGCCGCGATAATGGGTCTTGACCTTCTTGCCCTGGTTGGACATGGTAACCTCCGTAATAAGGGCGGCGCACAACGCGGGCCGCCGTGAACATATGGCGCTAACTATACCCTAGTCATACAATTCAAGGACAGTTTGCAAAGAAACGCTGCAACCGGAGGAACCATGGCATATCCCGTATTTGACCTACACTGCGACACCGCCGACCGCATCGGCTGGGCCACGCTCGATCTCGACCTGCGCTTTACCGCCGGCACCGACGGTTATTTCCCCGGCGACGAAACGCATCCGCAAGATTTCGACCTCATCGAGGGCAACGCCTGCGCCATCTCGCTCACAAAGATCGGCAACACGCCGTGGGCACAGTGCTTCGCCACGTTTGTCCCCGACGAGATTCCCGCCGCCCACGCCGCGCGCTTCCAGGCGCAGATCATGGCGCACATGAGCGGCCAGGCAGTGCTCAACCACGACCGCATGGTCAACGTACGCAGCGCCGCTGACATTCGCCCTGCGCTCAAAGACGGCAAGGTCGCCTGCATCCACACCATCGAAAACGCCACGTTCTTTGCCGAGGACCCCGCGCTGATCGAGGTACTCAAGAGCCTGGGCGTACTCATGTCATCACTCAGCTGGAACGCGCAGGGACCGCTCGCGAGCGGGCACGATACCCACGCCGGCCTCACCGCCGCCGGCATCGAGGCACTTACGCAGATGGAGCACGCCGGCATGGTACTCGACGTCTCCCACCTCAACGATGAGTGCTTTGACGAGGTTGTCGCCCACGCCACGCGCCCCTTCGTCGCCAGTCACTCCAACTCCCGTACCGTCTGCGGCGTCAAGCGCAACCTCACCGACGACCAGTTCCGCACCATTCGCGACATGGGCGGCATCGTCGGCCTCAACTACTGCAGCGAGTTCCTATCCAACGACGCAACCGACAAGACCGCCGCAGACGTCACCTTCGACCAGCTAGCGGCACATATCGAGCACTGGCTCGACCTGGGCGGCGAGGACGCCATCGCGCTCGGCGGCGACTGGGACGGTGCCACGGTGCCCGCTTTCCTCTCCGATGCCAGCAAGATGCCCGAGTTCCAGAACATGCTCTCCAAGCACTTTGGCAAGACCGTGATGCAAAAGCTCTGCAGCGACAACGCGCTCGCCTTCTTTGAGCGTTATTAATTTCACATCCCTTGAGCGGGCCGGCATGCCGAACGGTCGACATGCCGGCCCGTCCCCAATCTGAAGGACCGCTTTTGACGCAGCAGTTTACGATTTCCGTATCCCGACCGGATGGGACGCCCATCTCCGTCGTCGTTACCAAAAAGCGCGTCAAAAACTTCAACCTACGCGTCACATCAAGCGGTGAGGTCCACGCCAGCGCACCGCTCGGCGCCAGCCGCGAGCGCATCGAGGCATTTGTGAAGCGCAACAGCGCCTGGATTATCAGCCGACTTGCCCAGCGCGAGCAACGTCAGGCGACAGCGAGAGAGCCGCTCAGCCCCTCATCCATCATTGCACTTTGGGGCAAGCCCATCACGGTACAGGACGCACTCGATCACAACTTTGAATCACCCGCACCGCGACCCAAGCAGGCTACCTTCGCAAGTTTTATGGGTACCGACGAACCAAGTGGGCGCGCGCAGGCAAAGCAGCGCGCAGCCCTTGACGGCCTAACGCCCAAAGAACTCCAGACCCGCATCGACCAACTCTATGCATCCGAGGTCACCGCAGCGCTACGCGATATCGTGCACGCGTACGAAATCGCAATGGGCATCACCGTGGCCCGCATCTCCGTGCGCAGCATGAAAACGCGTTGGGGCTCATGCACGCCCAAATCCGGTGCCGTTCGCATCGCACGCGAACTTGCCGCCTATCCCATCGAGTGTCTCGACATGGTTGTCGCCCACGAGCTCGTCCACTTGCTCGAGCCAAGCCACAATCAGCGGTTCCACGCCCTGCTCGACACGTACTGCCCCAACAATAGAGCCCTGTCGCAGCGGCTCAAGCAGCCACCCATAGAGACGTATTAGAACCGGTTAGCGCACGCGCTCGATTTCGACGCCGCAGCTTGCCAGGGGAAGACCGACGGGCGCCCACGGCTTATCGAGCTTTATGCGCACACCAAGCAGCAAGGGGTAACGACGCAGCAGCATCTGGGCCACACCCTCGGCTGCCGCCTCGATGAGTTTAAACGTATGCTCGCGCAGATAGCCATCGACATCGTGGCACACCGAGCCGTAGTCAATCGAAGCGTCCAGGTTATCGTGCTCCCCCGCTGCACGCAGGTCGGCATAGAGCACCAAGGACACGATGAACTTCTGGCCCAGCGCGTTCTCTTCGGGATACACGCCGTGGTTGGCAAAGACCTCGAGACCGTCGATAGTAATGCGGTCAGCATGGCGCAGATCGTCATAGCTCACGTGGGGAACCGCCGTTGCGGTGGATATTTCGCCCCTTCCACGGCGGGCGAGCTCGGCGCCTTCAGTCTTGGTTGCATTCTCGGGCAGTTTCTTGTTGCTCATCGCGATCGTCTCCTTCGTTTAGAACCCCGACCGCGTAAACTAACTACACGCGAATCGACAGGTTCTTTTTATCATCGCTCCAGTTGCAAGCATTGCGCGCGGGGCATGCAAAGCAGGCGCGCGACGCTTTGTCGGCTGCATAGAGCAGGCGCTCGAGCGGTTGGCTGTTCACGCGCAGCTTTCGATGGCCCAGAATGGCCGTCTTAATGGCCGCGGCATCGGCCGGCTCCAACGCCACGTCATCGGGCATGCCGCCGAGAATCGCATCAGCGACGCGTTCGCTTGCAACATCATGGGATATACCCGATTCGTACTGTTCATCTTTGCCGATATCGTGAAGAAGTGCCGTGGCGTAGATGACCTCACGGTCAAATTCGAGATCTTCCTCGAGATTCTTAATCCACATAATACGAGCGACATCGAGCAGGTGGTCAATACCGTGGCGGCAGAAGATGCGCCCCGATTCCAACTGTGCAATGTTGCCCAGGTGGCGCCGGAACAGGCCGTTGGCACAGATGTAATCGATACGAGGCATGACGCCAAAAGGCGCCAGGCCCGAAGCCATAAAACCGCGACGCGGCGTTCCCTCGTCAGTATTCGATGTAAAGTCGTTGACGACTCTCATAGTTAGCGTCCCAGCATCCTAAAGAATCGCTCCTCGAGCGACGGATCGGCCTCAAAGACGCCGCGACGAGCGAGCGTCACGGTCTTGGTGCCAGGCTTTTGCACGCCGCGCATGGTCATGCACATATGCTCAGCTTCCATGAGCACAATCGCTCCCTGGGGAGCGAGATACTCCATGAGGGCATCGGCAACCTGTGCGCACAGCTGCTCCTGCAGCTGCAGACGACGGGCATAGACCTCAACCGTGCGGGCAAGCTTAGAAAGCCCTGCGACACGGCCGTTGGGGATATAGCCAATGGCAGCCTTGCCGTAAAACGGCAGCAGATGATGCTCGCACAGCGAGTAAAACGTAATGTCGCGCTCGATAACCAAATCGTTCGAAGCGACGGCAAAGGTTTTAGACAGGTGTTCCTCGGCACTCTGGTCCATACCGCCGGCGATCTCACCATACATACGGGCAACGCGCGCCGGGGTATCCAGCAGGCCCTCACGAGTTGGGTCCTCGCCTATGCCCTCAAGCAACAGCTTAATGGCGGCCTCGACTTTTTCCTGATCGACCATCTGGGCCTCACTTTTCCGATTTTGCGTTCGCGCTATGGTACCACGCCCTCCGGCATCGGCCACAAGCTACATAGTATGGGTCGAATAGATCGGATCGTCCCGCCAAAGCTCCACAGCATCGCAAAGCGAAACGCCCTCACGTGCAGCACGAGCGCGCGTGGCGTTCATGTCGATCACGCGCTGATTGCTCGAGCCCCTAAAGCGCAACGAGATATCGTACAGATCCTGAACGAACGGACCGTCCACCAACATGTCGAGGCAGGCTAGGATGCGGTCCGTCACCTCGGTATGATGACGACCGCCCGGCATAAGCTCCTCGAGTACGTCGCCAGTAAAGCACCAAATGGTCTTCCCCGATCCCACTGGATAGGCCGCACGCACGCGTTCGATAAAGTCAACAAGCCCCGCCTGATTCTCGGGCTCCATAGGCTCGCCACCCAGAATCGTCAGGCCATCGATAAAGGGATGGTCGAGGCTCTCGATAATCTTATCCTCGACGGCGCGATCGAACGGCTCGCCCGCAGCAAAGTCCCACGCGACAGAGTTAAAGCAATTCTTGCACCCACGACGGCACCCACTCACAAACAGAGAAGTACGAACGCCTTCTCCATCAGCAATGTCGAAATACTTAATGTTCGCGTAGTTCATAGGTAACTCTCCTGGGAGGCCGGGACATATCATCCCGTCCTCAAACATTCTCGGCCTTCGGCCTGCGAAACTGCGGGCGGGACGATATGTCCCGGCCTCATGCAAAGGGTAACTCAATGAACGAAGCGAACATCGAGCATAGGGTTCGAGGTCCAATAAAAACTGGGTTGCGGGTCAACCGCCATCGCAAGCAAATCGCAGCTGCAGCTCAAATTATTTCCGCTAAGAACTTCGAGGAGTGAGCAGACCGCATGCTGCATCTCAGCTACATCAACTTGGCTGCCCCGTAGCGAGGCCCCGGACCTTTGCTCGATATGAGTTCCGCACGAACAGGAGGCGCCAGTGGCGCCTCCGTCGTGAGCCAGGACTGTCCGAAATAGCGAGTAAAGGTCCGGGGCCTCGCTACGGGGCAGCCTGGGATGGTTATTAGAGATGCAGCACGCGATCGCGGATCTCCTCGGTTCGACCCTGGTTCCAGAACTGGGTACCGATGTAGCCGCACGTACGACGAGCGACGTTCATCTTCTCCTGGTCGCGGTTGCCGCAGTTGGGGCACTCCCACACCAGCTTGCCATCGTCCTCGACAATCTTGATCTCGCCATCGTAGCCGCACACCTGGCAGTAGTCGCTCTTGGTGTTGAGCTCGGCGTACATGATGTTGTCGTAGATGTACTGCATCACGCGAATGACAGCCTTGAGGTTGTCCTGCATATTGGGAACCTCGACGTAGGAGATAGCACCGCCCGGCGAAAGCTGCTGGAACATGCCCTCGAACTTAAGCTTATCGAAGGCATCGATCTCCTCGGACACATGGACGTGATAGCTGTTGGTAATGTAGCCCTTGTCCGTCACGCCCGGGATAATGCCAAAACGACGCTGCAGGCACTTGGCGAACTTGTAGGTCGTCGACTCAAGCGGGGTGCCGTACAGCGAGAAGTCGATATCGCTTTCGGCCTTCCACTCCGCGCACTTGTCGTTCATGCGCTGCATGACGGCCATGGCAAACGGCGTGCCCTCCTTCTCGGTGTGGCTGTGGCCCGTCATGTACTTAACGCACTCATACAGGCCGGCATAACCCAGACTAATGGTGGAGTAACCGCCCACGAGCAGCTTATCGATCGTCTCGCCCTTCTTCAGACGCGCCAGGGCACCGTACTGCCAAAGAATCGGCGCGGCATCCGAAAGCGTGCCCATCAGGCGCTCATGACGGCACAGCAGGGCACGGTGGCACAGCTCAAGGCGCTCGTCGAAGATCTTCCAGAACTTGTCCATGTCCTGATGCGAGCTCAGCGCGACATCGGGCAGGTTAATGGTCACAACGCCCTGGTTAAAGCGACCATAGTACTTGGGCTTGTTCGGATCGTAGTTCAGCGCGTTGGCAACGTTGTTAAAACCGTTGCCCGAGCGGTCGGGCGTCAGGAAGCTGCGGCAGCCCATGCAGGTATAGCAATCGCCGTTGCCGGCGGTCTCGCCCTTCGAC
>CABSMB010000050.1 GCA_902478705.1 uncultured Collinsella sp.
GACAGATAGAGATGCGTGCGTTGTGCCTGGCGGTCGGCCTGACCCCGTCGATGATTTCTCTGCCTTCCCGGCGCTTGCCTGCGCTCCCCGTTTCCCCATATAAAACCTGCCAAAATAAACCTGTCCCTTTTTGGTCGGTGCGAAATGGGTAATACTAAAGAGTTATCCGACCAGATGGGAACCGATCGATGGCCTATATCGAATTCAAAGACGTCATCAAAGCATACGGCGAGGGTGATGCCCGCATTCACGCGCTCGACGGCGCGAGCTTTACCGTTGAGCGCGGTGAGCTCGCCATTATCCTGGGCGCCTCGGGTGCCGGCAAGACCACGGCGCTCAACATCCTGGGCGGCATGGATACGGTAACCTCCGGCACTGTGACGGTGGACGGGCGCGACGTGAGCTCCGCCAACGAGGCGCAGCTCGTGGAATACCGCCGTGCCGACGTCGGCTTTGTCTTCCAGTTCTACAATCTGGTCCCCAACTTGACGGCCCTCGAAAACGTTGAGCTCGCGGCTCAGATCTGCCCCGATTCGCTTGATGCCGAACAGACGCTTCGTCAGGTTGGCCTGGGCGAGCGCCTCGCCAACTTCCCCGCACAGCTTTCGGGCGGCGAGCAGCAGCGCGTGTCCATCGCCCGCGCACTGGCCAAGAATCCCAAGTTGCTTCTGTGCGACGAGCCCACGGGTGCACTCGACTACAAAACCGGCAAGCAGATCTTGCAGCTGCTACAGGACACCTGCCGCAAGCAGGGCATTACGGTCATTATCATCACCCACAACTCCGCGCTCGCGCCCATGGCCGATCGCCTGATCCGCTTTAAGAGCGGTCGCGTGGAGAGCGAGACGGTCCAGCAAAATCCCGTGTCTATCGAGACGATCGAGTGGTAGCACCCATGGACCAAGATCGCCAAAACAGCCAAAACCACGATACGGAGCACGAGGGTCGCGACCGGGAGTTCGCGACCTACCGCGCCGCTCAAAGCTCAAACGATATGGTGCCGACGGTATTTCGCCGTGGCATCTACCGCACGATTCGTGGCAGTCTTAAGCGCTTCCTATCTATCGTGGTCATCACCGCGCTTGGCGTGAGCGTGATGTGCGGCCTTAAGGCAGGCTGCGAGGATTTGTGCGATTCGGTCGACGCCTATTTTGACCAGCAGAATGTCTATGACATTAACGTGCAGTCGACCTATGGCCTTACGCGCGACGATCTTGCGGCTATCCAAGAGGTCGACGGCGTCGAGACGGTCGAGGGCATCTACACCGAGACCGCCTACACCGCCGTGGGCACAACGCGCGAGCGCGTGGTCGTGCAGAGTCTCTCCAAGGAGAACATAGATCAGCCGGTGCTCGTGAACGGCGATTTGCCCGAGAGCGCCGATGAGGTCGCGGTGACTTCGAAGTTCCTGAAGGCTTCGGGCAAAAAGCTCGGCGATACCGTGAGTTTTGCCGCCAATGACGCAAGCTCGTCGAACCAAAGTGCCAAGGATCAGTTTGCCGCGGGTGATTACACCATTACGGCCGAGGTCCTCGACCCCACTGACGTGAGCTCCGACTCGACAGTCAACGCCTTTCGCGCTGCTTCGGCGGCGGACTATAAGTTCTATGTGAGCGAGGACGCCGCGACATCTTCTTCCTACTCTGCGGTCCACGTGATCGTCGAGGGAGCCAAGAGTCTCAACTCCTATTCGGATGCCTACACGACAAAGATCAACGAGGTTAAAGGCAATATCGAGAAGATCCGCGAGGAGCGTGAGAAGGCGCGCGCTCAGGAGCTGACGGTCGACACGCCGGCGAGCCTTGACGCAGCCGAGCGCCAGGCGGAGATGCTCTTTGGGGTTGAGCAGAGAAACATCGATCGCATGGCCGAAGGCAGCGAAGAGCGCGCCCAGGCGCAGGCCGATTTGGACCAGCGTCGCGCCGCTGCCGACCAGCAGTTCGCCGATGCCCGCGCCGAGCTTTCCGACCTGGGCGAATGCACCTGGTACATCCAGGACCGCGGCAATATCGCAAGCTACTCGAGCGTCGAGAGCGATAGTTCCTCAATCGAGGCCATCGCCACGGTGTTCCCGTTCATCTTCTTTATCGTCGCCGTGCTCATCAGCCTTACCACCGCCACGCGTATGGTTGAGGAGGAGCGCACGCTCATCGGCCTGTATAAGGCGCTCGGCTATTCACGTGGACGCATCCTGTCCAAATACGTGGACTACTCGCTGTGGGCGTGTCTGATCGGCGGTGTGCTCGGCAACATCATCGGATTTGTGGGCCTGCCGCTGTTCCTGTTTACGGTGTTTGACGACATGTACTCACTGCCCCAGATGCTGCTTTCGTACGACATCGTGTCGTCGCTCGTGTCGGTTGCGCTGTTTGCCGTGGGCGTGGTGGGCGCCACGATTATCGCCTGCCGCCACGAGATGGCCGAGACGCCGGCTTCGCTCATGCGCCCCAAGGCGCCGCGTGCCGGCTCGCGCATCTTGCTTGAGCGTATCGGCTTTATCTGGCACCGCATGGGCTTTTTGAACAAGGTGGCAGCGCGTAACCTGTTCCGCTACAAAAAGCGTGCCTTTATGACCATCTTCGGTATCGCCGGCTGCACGGCGCTCGTGATCTGCGGCATGGGCATCCGCGATACGTCGGTGGCGCTTTCGCCCAAACAGTACGGGCATATCACGCGCTATGACCTGCTGGCGGTCGCCAATCCCGACGATTTTTCGCAGACGTGCGCGGCATTGGATGAGCGCAGTGCGGCCAATGATTCCAACGTGACCGTGACCTCGACCCTGCCGATCATGACCGACAACGTCACTTTTACGTTTGGCGGCAAGAGCGAGACCGTACAGCTCATTGTGATTCCCGACGACCGCACGGGTGACTTGGGTGACTACGTGCGCCTGGAGGATGAGTCCAAAGAACCGCTCGCCTTGCGTGACGGGGACGTGTACTTGAGCAAGAGCTCGCAACTGGTGCTGGGGATTCAGCCGGGCGATACAGCACACGTCCAGGATTCGTCGCTCAATGTTGCCAAGGTCAAAGTCAGCGACATCTCGCTCAACTATCTGGGCAACACGCTCTATATGACGCAGAGTACCTATGAGCGCGCGTTCGGTCGAAGTGCACGCCTTAACGGCGTTTTTGTGCTGCTTAAGGGTTCGTCGGCCGACCAGATTGCGTTTAGCAAGAATCTTAAGAGTGACGGTTGGCTTACCATCTCGAGCACGGCCGAACATTGGCAGAACTACGAGGCGAACTTTGCGATCATCAATTCGGTCGTGGTGCTTGTGACCTTTATGGCGGCGTGCCTGTCGTTTGTGGTGGTGTTTACGCTGTCCAACACGAATATCTCCGAGCGCGAGCGCGAGCTGGCGACCATTAAGGTGCTGGGCTTCCGTCGCGGCGAGGTGCACCACTACGTCAACAAGGAGACGTTGATCCTCACGGCGATTGGCGCCGCTCTGGGCGTGCCGTTAGGCGGCTTGCTGGCCGAGAGCTTTACCTACATCCTGCAGATGCCGTCGCTGTACTTTGACGTCGAGGTCGAGCCGCTAAGCTTCGTGCTCGCCGTGGTGCTTTCCTTTGGCTTTACGTTTATCGTCAACCTCGCCACCAATCGTACCCTCAACAAGATCGACATGGTCGGTGCCCTCAAGAGCGCCGAGTAACCTGTCCTGGGATCCAAGTTCTAGCGAACTGCCGCCACGCCCGCAGCAGTGTTTTTGCATAAACCGCTCCGCCAAATGCATACTTTGACGGGGCGGTTGCTACTTGTCCACAGGTACCCCCGGGGGCGACGTGCAAAATCTGGAGTTTTCAGCATCCCGGAGTCCACGGGTGCGGGAGCGGGCGCACAAAACAGCGCTGGAAACCCTGATTCTGAGTCCCCAACGCCTCGAGGGCCGATCATTTTTTACAGAACGCGGCCTATAGCGCCCGCTTTTCGCCCAAAATCCAGTATGCAGGCACCCTCGGCTGCTGAAAACTCCCAAAAATGCACGCCGCATCCTACCCTAGGCACCCGTAGCTACTCTGCGGGCGCGTGGCCTGATAGTAAGTTGCGGTGGAATAGTTCCTGTTTTATGGCTCTGCTATGCCAAACAGAAACTATTCCAACGCAACATATTGAGAGAGCTCTTGGCTGTTGTGCGTACTGACATTTGTCATGAAATGGCAGGTCATTAGGGGTTGCTACTTGTAGTTGCGGTAGGGTTGGGGCAGATTCTAACTAGAAATGGTGGTCGCTACCGGTTGTTCTCGGCATACTCGGCTCATTCGACTACGGTCGCCACATGAAAGGAACTGCTATGGATCTTGCGATGGCACAGCGCCTCGTCGATCGCCGCAAAGCTGCCGGTCTTTCCCAGGAGGCTCTTGCTGCCCAGTTGGGCGTAAGCCGCCAGGCTGTCAGCAAATGGGAACGCAGCGAATCCTCGCCCGATACCGATAACCTTATTGCACTCGCCGCGCTGTATGACGTGTCACTGGATGAGCTGCTGTATGGGGAAGCGGCTAGTGATGTCGACACCTCGGCCGACGATGCCCCTGACGCAAATAATTCTGACGAGGCTGAAGACACCGAGACTTCTACTGAGCATACGAATTGCGGTGATAAGCCGCTTGTCGATATTTCCCTCGCGCGCGGCATCCACGTTATTGACCCCGACAAAGGCGAAGAGATCCATGTTGGCTGGAGTGGCATCCATGTGGCTAACGAGCGCAAGGGTGAAGAGGTCCATGTGGGGCCAGACGGATTGCATATCGATACGCTAGAGGACGATGGGCACAGCGTACATACCAATGCCGACGGCACCGTTACCATCGACGGCGAGACGTTTTCCAGCTGGAAAGAGGCACACGACAAGCTCGACCATCATGGCAAGCATTTCCACACCAAGATCGGTCGCGCATGGAACGAGTTTCCCTTTCCTGCACTTGTCGTCCTCGCCTATCTCGCGCTCGGCATCATCTGCGGCACGTGGGGTATGGGGCTCTTTCTGGTCTTTCTGATTCCCGTCTACGAGGCGATGGGCGACTTTATCGACCGGCATCATCTCTCCAAGCTGATCGGCGTCGTCTATGCAACAGCCGCCATTGCCTGGTTCCTCTATATGTGGCTTTGTTTGGCACAGCCCCATCCCGCATGGGTCATCCTCATCACGATTCCCTTCATAGAGGCACTCATGTGCTGGTGCCGAAAGCAATGGAAGCGCCGCAAACAAGCCTAAGCCGCTCCAACCCGTCAGCAATGCTTGGCCAACGCCGCTCGCCCCTTCCAAGTTGCGGTGAAATACGGACCGTTGAGGACCTTGGAGCGTCTAACAGCCCCTATTTCACCACAACTCACGAATGGAGCGGGCAATTCCAGCGCAGGAATCGGCATTTAACTCACCGCATGCCGCGAAAAGGGCTCATCTACTACGATGAACTCGATGGGCCCGACCATACCCGCCTTTTTTGAAAATCGACCACCCTTCTACCTGCGGTTTATATTTCACAATGTTCTCCATGGTCGAGGGTGCGGTGGTAAAGGTAGTAGATGAGCCCATTTTGTGGCGTACGGTTCATTCAGGCTCATACTCGAAGACCGAAGACCCCCTCATCCACGACTGCGAGCGAAAATACCAAATAGAATAAAAATCGAATGGCTAAGTCTGTTTGGCGAACGGAGGAAATATGGGCGAGGTGGCTGAACGCGACTGGAAGCTGTTCAAGGAACTGCTCCCAAGATGGCAAGAAAGCTATATGGAAATGCTCATCGGGCAGTACGTCGAGATACTAAATGGCGGCAGCGAAGCGTCCAGTAGATTTTGGGCGTTAGAAAACCGTATCAATAGGGACAAGCTGTCCTCAGGAGTGCTCACAAACGGTATTCGCCGCAGCACAATGCGTTATGAGATAGCCAACTTGCTTTCCGATAACGTAATCGCGCTCGACGACCTAGACGGTTTTACCGAAGACATTAAGAGCTACGCACGACGCTGCGCCGGTCGGTAAGAACGCTGGGCGGCATGCGCACCCACCACCTATTTGCATAAAATGCCACGCTGAATGCATATTTCGACGGGGCGGTTGCTTTTTGCCCACGGGTACCCCAGGGGGCGCCGTGCAAATTTCGGAGTATTCAGCATCCCGGAGTCCGCGGGCGTGGGAGCGGGCGCGCAAAACCACGCCGAAAGCCTTGATTCTGAGCCCCCGGTGTCTCGGGGACCGATCGTTTTTTATAGGATGCGGCCCATAGTGCCTGCCTTTCGCCCAAAATCCAGTATGCAGGCATCCTCGGCTGCTGAATACTCCCAAAAATGCACGCCACACCCCACCCTAGGCACCCGCAGCAAGAAGACGAATAGCTTCGACCTCCCTAGTTGTCGCAGGAGGCCCCAGGGCTTACCTCCCAAATCTTTCCGCAGGACGGAAGGACCCCGCCGCGCGAAGCGCGCAGCGGGGTCCTGCCATGTCCGAGGACGATTTGGGAGGTAAGCCCTGGGGCCTCCGATGAGAGCAGTTCCAGCCGAGGCTATTCGTCGCCGAAGCTGATGCCCAGCGCCTTGGCCTCGCGCACCAGATCGCTCTGGGGGTCGACATACTTGAGCTTGCCGGCGACCTCCTCGAGCGGCATGTGGCACATCTTGCCGTCGCGCAGGGCGATCATGTAGCCAAACTCGCCGCGCAGGCAGCCAAGCGCGGCCTCGACGCCGCACTGGGTCGCAAAGATGCGGTCCTGAGCGTCGGGCTGGCCGCCGCGCTGCGTGTGACCGGGGATAGCGACGCGGGTCTCGCGACCGGTCTTGGCCTCGATCTCCTTGGCGATGTCGTAGACGATCGACGGGCTCGTGCGCTCGGCGAGCTTCTTCTTGTACTCCTTCTTGGACAGCGCCGCGTCCTCCTTAGAGATGGCGCCCTCGGCGACGGCCACGATGGTAAAGCGGCTGCCGGTCTCCATGCGATGCTCGATGGTCTTGATGACCTGGTCCATGTCGTAGGGGATCTCGGGAATCAGGATGACGTCCGCGCCACCCGCAACGCCGGCGTACAGCGGGATCCAGCCAACCTTGTGGCCCATGATCTCGATGACGAACACGCGGCCGTGACTCGAGGCGGTGGTATGGATGTCATCGATGCACTTGGTGGCGACGTCGATGGCGCTCGTAAAGCCAAACGTCATCTCGGTGCCCCAGGTGTCGTTATCGATGGTCTTGGGCAGAGCGATAACGTTGAGGCCCTCTTCGCGCAGGCGGTTGGCGGTCTTGGTGGAGCCGTTGCCGCCCAGCATAAACAGGCAGTCGAGCTGCAGCTTGTGATAGGTGTGGACCATTGCCGGCACCTTCTCGACGCCGTCGGCCTCGGGAGTGTCCAGACGCTTGAACGGCGTGCGGCTCGTGCCCAGGATGGTGCCGCCGCGGGTGAGGATGCCGCTAAAATCGGCGGGCGACATGACGCGGAATCTGCTGTAGATAAGGC